>CAZVHV010000001.1:0-2010 GCA_964627025.1 uncultured Oscillospiraceae bacterium
TAAAGGATGCTGAAGAGACTGCTGCTAAAGAAAAAGAAATAGAAAAAGCTAAACATCAAGCTAAGATGGATGGTTATCTTGCTGGTGCTGATGCTCTCTTATCTATTTCTGATTCTATATTTGGAGAAACAAAAGCTGCTGCAATTGCTGAAGCTGTTATCAATACATATAAATCAGCAACTTCTGCGTATTCATCCTTAGCAGGTATTCCTGTTGTAGGTCCTGCATTAGGTGCTTTGGCTGCTGCAGCCGCTGTTGTTGCTGGTATTAAGAATATTACTACTATAAAATCAACAAATAAGAAAAGTTCTTCAGGTGCTAAATCAGAAGTGACTTCATCTGCAAACAAAAATCCTTATGCATTAGGAGGATGGATCACTGGTTCTTCACATCAAAATGGAGGTGTTTCCTTAACTGCTGAGGGCGGAGAGTATATAGTTAATAAAAGAACAATGGAGAATCCTTCCTTAGGCGGATTAGTTATAGCTGCTAACCAATTAGGAAATGCTCCAAGACAAATGTCACAAATACAAACTGGACCTTCATTCGAACAAGTAGCAGCAATGATTAATGCTCAACAGATTTATGTTGTAGAATCTGAAATGACCAATAAACAAAAAAAAGTTGAAATTAGAGAATCTCAATTTAAAATATAATAATAGCAATGGCATATTTAATTGAATTAGTATTAGGTAAAACAAAGAAAGGAATACAAGCAATTTCCTTAGTTAAATCACCTGCAATTTTGACTAATTTCATAGCATTAGCAAAAGAACCTATGGAAGCAACAATGAAACTTGCAGTTGATACAGATAAGAGAATTGTTTTAGGACCTGCTCTTATTCCAAATGTCAAGATTTTTAGAAGTGCTAAATCTCTTGGACTTGAACAAGATGCTTATGTATATTTCACTGCAGAGACTATAAAAGAAATCTCAGAGATTTACTTAGCAACTCTTAAGAATAATGAAGTGACTTTAGATCACGAAGAAGATACAGATGATGTAAAGATGATAGAATCTTGGATCGTTGAAGACTCTGAAAAAGATAAATCTGCATTGTATGGATTTGATCTTCCTGTAGGAACTTGGTGTGTTGCATTTAAGATACAGAATGAAGAACTTTGGAAGCAAATAAAGGATGGAGATTTACAAGGATTCAGTATTGAAGCTGATGCCTTGACTATGATACCAAAAGGAGAGTTTAGTTTTGCCCAAGAAGAGGTAGAGGACCTTAGAGAGGTTTTACCTGATGATGAAATAGAATATGCATTAGAACAATTAAAAAGTTTTGGAGTTAAAGAAGATGATTTCTTAAAAGAATGGCAATTAATTGATATTGACTTAGATAAAGAAGAAATAAATGAAGAAGATTTATTTTCTATTTTAACATTAGCAATTGAAAGTGACCCAAATGCAAGTTCGTTTCTTGATAAAGATGGATTTGCCGTTAGATATAAATATGTAGGACCAAGAGATGAAAAAAATAGAAAGTTTTGTGCAGAAGTTCTTGATGCTAATTTAATTTATCGAAAAGATGATATAAATATGATGAGCTTTAGAGGGGAAAATACTAAATCTCCTTCAAATCCAGAAGGAATAAATAAGATTAATTATTCTATTTTTGATTGGAAAGGATCATATAATTGTCGTCATTCCTGGAAACGTTTAATATTTAAAAAGAAAGATGGGGAATTAAAGAAAACAACTTCTACACTTCCTTATGAAGTTGATGATAGTCAAGCAACTCAAGTAAATCCTAAAGTAATAAAATAATTATGAAACCTAATAGAGAAGAAATGCATAAGTTCTTAGATAGAATACTAAGTTATGCATCAGAAGTAGATATGAAAGTGACTCCTAAATCAGGTGAAAAAGAAGAGGACTTTATATCTCGTTGTATGGGTGATTCTACTATGAACTCTGAGTTCCCTGATCAAAAGCAAAGAGCTGCAGTTTGTTATACATATTGGAAAAATAAATAATGATATGAAAAAGATAATAGATTGGTT
>CAZVHV010000001.1:2110-10145 GCA_964627025.1 uncultured Oscillospiraceae bacterium
TGGCCTTCATCTTGTATATTCTCTAAACGATAACAGATTATCTGAAACTTCTATTTCTCCAGACGGTTCAATACATAAGTACTTGTTATTACCAGTTTTTTTATTAGTTAAACGAAAATACTTATTTAAGATTGAACATTTAAAGGCTGCTGATTGAATAGATTTAATTTCTTCTTCTTCGCATTCTGCTATATCATAATCTTCTAAGTCTAAATTATTTTTAAGTTTAAAAAGAATAATTGACTCTTCTTCTGGTCTTGTAAGTTCCTTAAAAATAAAATCTTGAGTTTCTTTTATTGTTTTCATAATCTACGAACTTTTGAAAAAATGGCCCGAAGTTAAGCTTAAACTATCGGGCCGTATACGTAAAATACTTATATGCAAGAAGTTTTCAAAAGTTCTCGATTTTTATTATATCATTTTCAAAGAAATCTTTTTTATAAATCTCAAGAGCATCTTCAAGATTAAAGGGAACATTGTTTAAATACCAGAAATATGATAGTCCCTCAACGTAATTCTCTTTAAGCCATTTTTTAAGTTGTGTTTTCATAATGTGTATTGTTTTATGAGGTAAATATAACACCTTTTTGCGAGATAAAAAAATTCTACTGTTATAGCAACGGGTGTCAAGCTCTTGAATGAGATAAGGCTTGCTTTGGTTCTTTTGAATATGGGATGAATTATGCCTTGGACCTCTTACCTTAATTCTAAAGGGACTTTGCTTTAGATTAATGTTTCCATTTATTTAGATTAAATAAATGACCCAAGCCCTTCTTTTTTATTTCTAATATGGGAATAGCCTTGCTTTGGTCAAAACAACTTTTTAGCTTTATTATTATCGAATTGAGTTTTAAAACTAAAATTATCTTTCATCTTATCCCTTATTTTTCTTATGGGATTAAGGCAATGCTTACAAGTTAAGTAAGCAGACTTAAAGTTGTCATATGTAATTATGGGAAAGTCAAACACTTTACACTTAGGACATTCTTGCCTATAAACTTTTCTATAAATCTTTATTTCCATTTTAAGGTTTTTTAATATGGGATGAACTCAAGCTTCGAGCCTCGAGCCTCGAGCCTTTTGCTTCGGGTTCCCCGAGTGGGGCTGAAATATTTTCAAAATAAATATGAAGCCCCCATATTAATATTTATATTAATATTTAGGGGTGCAACTTATTAACTACTAATCTTCCCGAGGGACCAATGTAAAACAAATGTCACAGAATGTAAAACAAATGTCACAGAATGTAAAACAAATGTCACAGAATGTAAAACAAATGTCACAGCTAAGTTCCTCTAACTTCTTGATATTATAATGAAGCATTTGTCTATTTTGAACACCAAAAATATCCTTTATAAATTTCTTCTTAGGTATAATAACTTGTTTTTTGAATCTTAAAACTCTTATCTCTTTAAAAATCTGTAATATTACAAGAAGCTTAAATTTTGTTTTACACTCTAATAGTGAATTGACAGATGATATTGGAATCTTATAATAAATAGGCAATTGCCGTTTAAGTTTTTGAAATTGTTCGGCTTGCTGTTTCTTAGTTGTTGCTTCTAATCTTATGTTTTTAATATTGTTAATTACATTAATATATGGCATTAAATAACCAAGTTTGCTATTATCGTAATTATAGCGTTCTAATTTATTATGATAAATCTTTGTCTTTGTATTAAATCTATTATCGCCATTGCAAAGTTTTATTAAAATAAGCTTTATTTGATTACTTGTCAATTTCTTAAATTCATTGTGTAAGTCATCTGTAATAATTAAATATTTCATTATCGGTCAATTAGTAGGCAAATTTAAATAATTAAAATTTAAGAATAAAAATAAAGCTGTTAAAATTTTTTAACAGAAATTAAAATAAATCATAAGTATTTAATTGTAAATCCCTTAAATGATTTACTTAAATAAATAATTCACTAATATATTCTATAATATAAAATTAACTTCACTGTATGAGCAAAAGAACAGCTTTTCACGAAAGACTCGACAAGATTCTCGATGTCTTTTTTGCAAAGGAAGATTCTGAAGTTAAATTTGCCCAATCAACAATGGAAGATGGTACAGTCATCGAGTATGAAAATACTGAAGTAGGAACAGCTGTTATGGTTATCCCTGCTGAAGGTGAACCAGCTCCTGCTCCTGATGGAGAGTACAAAATTGATGAAATGACAACTTTAGTAGTTGCAGATGGCAAGATCGCCGAAATAAAAGTAGAAAAGGAAACTGAAGAACCAGCCGAAGAAGAAATGGCTGCTGATCCTGTAGAACCTGCTACAACTGCTGAAGCGATTTTTAATCTTGACAAACTCAAAGAACTTATTGATCTTACAAAAGATGGATTCCACACAATTTCTCTTTCTGTTTCCAATGGCAGAATAGAATGGGGCAATGTTTATTCAGAAAGCTTCCAAGAACTTAAAACACAGTTAAGCCTAAAAGAAGAAGAAATCAAAACAGCTAAAGCTGAGTTTGAAGAACAACTTAAAATTTTAGGACAAACTGTTAAAGAAACTAAAGTGGTACAGGCTCCTGTTGAGGATACGACACCTAAAGTTTTCACTAAAACGGAACTTCTACTTAAGAGATTAGAAGAAAACCGTAAAGAAAAATCTCTTTTCAAAAATTAAATCCTTTTTAGTAGTTGCCATATAATATAAAAGCAGCTATTATGAAAGAAAATTATTTAAACGTTCATTATCTTATTAGAAAGCAATTTGGAAATGCTACTAAATGTGAAAATCCTAATTGCATTGGTAAATCAAAATTTTTTGAATGGGCACATTTACATAATAAACCAATGGAGCCCAAACGAGAATATTTTAAAGAACTTTGCAGATCTTGTCATAGACAATATGATAGAGAATCTTATATAAATGCTGCAAAAAAAATATACGCCAATGGATTTAGTGAAAAACATAAAGAAAACTTACGACAAGCTGCTTTGCAAGATTGGATAAAACGTAAAAAAATTAAAAATTAAAAATAATTAACTAAATTATGGCAACCAACTGGAATGTAAGCGGTCTTGCTAATTTCGTAGCAGCCGATCCTCAAAAAGCGCTATCATTAGTTATTTTAACCGGTCGAGGCACCAAGGATTATTTCGATATTGAAACGGGCGTTAAATATCAGACAAAAGTTCCTAACATCACAAACGTAGATGTTGACCTTTCAACTGGAGCAATCGCTGGTTATAATACTGGTAGTGGTTCAACTACTCTTACTGAAGTGACTCTTCAAGACACTCAGTTAAAACTCTTTGAAACTTATACAAAAGAGCAACTCAACAAGACTCTTGTAGCTTCTCTTGGAACTAAAGGTACTGATCCTTCAGAACTTCCAATGGAAGATATGGTTCTTGGTCTCAAACAGAAAGCTTTATTCGCTAAAAACGAATATCTTATCTGGCAAGATGCATCAACTCTTATTCAGGCAGGTGGTGGTATTCTTAAACAATTAACTGATGCTTCTACTTATATTCCAAGTGGTATAGCAGATGTTAGTTTCCAGACTATCACTGATGCTTCTATTCTTGAAGCTGTTAATGCTTGTATTAAAGCTATGGAAACTAATCTTCCTCAGTACATTAAGGAAGAAATGATATTAGCAATGTCACCTGCTAATTTACAGGCTTATGGTAGAGCACTATATAGCCTTAATGGAAGTGTTTCAACTCAAACTATCGGTGCTGATGGCAAACCAATAGATGAAATTTGGGTTCCTGGAACTAACGTTAAAGCTGTTGGCCTTATTGGTCTTTCAGGTTCTAACGAACTTGTTCTTACTCACCCAATGAACATCATAGTTGTTGTTGACCTTGAAGGTGAAGATGAATTCCTCAGCTTCCAGTACAACCCATATGCAAGATGGCACGAGTTGGCTGCACAGTTTAAACTTGGTGTTAAAGTTGTTGATGCTACTAAAGTTATCAAGAGCAACTAATTTATATCTCAAAGTAAGGGGTTCAAGAACCTTTTTGAGCCCTTTACTTTAAACTAAAAAAACTAAAAGTATTATGAGCGTTTTAACTACAATTCCAAGAGATTCTGAAAAAGGAATAGGAGGACTATGCTACGCACTTTTAGCTAATTTCGGAGATGTAAACGTTACGATTGATGCCAGTGGCTACGCAACTTTTACTGATGGAGATGTTTCTATAGGTGATGCGTTTACAAAAGTTGTATTTACTAAAGAAACTTCAAACTTCACAGTGGCAGGAACTGGAACTCCAACTGCTGGAACAACTGCTTATAATCACACTGTGACTATGGTCTTTGCACGTAATGAAGCGCTTAAGCGCAATCAAGTCAAAGCTATGGGAAATAGTGAATTAATAGTAGTAGCAGTAGATAGAAATGGAGATGCTTGGTGCCTTGGTGGAGATAGCTGCAGTGGTCTTGATATGACCTCAAGTACTGGAACTTCCGGTACTGGTCCTTCAGACCTTGCAGGACAAACTATCGTTCTATCAGGAAACCAAAAAGAACCTGAAGCATTTGTGGATCCAACCGAATTAGCTAAAATTCAACCTGCTTAATTCCCTTAACTTTTCTTATATGCAAAAGGAGATTTCTTTTTACAAGAGTCTCCTTTTTTCTTTAATAAAATCCAAACTTTTATATTAATAATAAAGAATAAACGAGTCTTACTCAGTTTAAATGATTTTTTAATGACTTTGCATTATGAACACACAAAAATTATTAAAAATCGGATTAAAAAAAATGAATAATGCAGAAAAAAATCATTATGTATATGTTCATAGATGGTTAAGAAATAATTTTGGAACTGCTAATAAATGTGAGTCAATAAATTGTAATAAAACATCGAATTATTATGAATGGGCACTGATACACGGAAAAAAATATGAATTTAATAAAGATAATTTCATTCAATTATGTCATAGTTGTCATAAACAATATGATTATGGAAAAAATATAATTTAATAACTATGGTTAATATTTATCAATTAAGAACAAATACTTTTTCGATAAATTCACTTCATTCAAAAACTACAATTCCTGATGTATCATTGAATTATATTTTTGAGTGGGTTGACTTTTATAATTATAAGGTAGTCACTCCTTTATCGGATCAATCTTCCTACCCTGAACGTTATTCTACGTTCACATTAACAGACGGATCGGACTGCACTTTAAGAGCTTCTGGAGAATATAATATTTATGAATCTCCTATTGACTCTTCAGTTATTGACTCTTCCATAATGAACTTACTTGAAAATGGTCAATATACGTTTTTCAAAATATCTGCAGAAGACCAAGTATACGAGCCCTCTTTATTTACTTACAGTGCAGTCGATTCCGTCTTTGATCCGATATTTGGGACTGATTCCTGTATTTATGGTTTAGAACACAATTCTCTTTTAAATAGAAATTTAGACAATAATCACCCTCAATATTTATTGAATGCTTCATTAGGCCCAGACCTTGTTTGGGATGCTTCAGGCTACTTGGATGTAAGCGTTATGTCAATGGATTATGATTATATTGATGGAAGTTTATTAGCAAGGGATGCTTCTATTGAAACTCTTTATATTTTAAACGAAAATGTTATAAAAGATAGCTCTTTAGGTCCTCAATTCTATTGGGTTGATAATTCATTATATGTGACTGATGTTAGTGGAGTCACACCCGATGTCACTAAATCTTATGTCGACGGTTCATTAGCTGAAAGAGATGCTTCTATTAATGTTTTATTTTTAGAAAATGATGGTCAAGATGCTTCAATTATTAGAATAGATTCTTCATTAAACTCTATTTATAATGACAATATATTCGTAAAGGAAGCCTCTTTAGGAAGTGATTTTGTTTGGGATAATGGTGCATTAGATGTAAGTATAGTCGCAATGGATTATGACTACATTGATGGTAGTTTAGCAACAAGAGATGCATCAATAGAAGATTTATATGATTATACTTTAGATCTTTCGACAAGAATAGATAATTTCTCTCCAGATCAAGATCCTTCAATTCAAGATCTTTATGATACTGCTTTGTTTGGTGTAGGAAATGGCCCAGGTGATGCTTGGCTTCTATATTTAGATGTAAATGATGGACAAGCAACAGCTGTAGCTAAAGGTTTAGTTGCAGGAGAAGGAATATCATTAGATGATTCAACTTATTCAGTGACTATTAATGCTACAAAAGATGCTTCAATAGATGATTTGTATACTAATAAAGTGGATGTTTATAAATGGAATAATGATGAAACACATTTAACATATATTCAAAATGGTGGAGACACATTATCAATGTATGCATTTAATGCTGAAACGTTTTTTGTAAATGGAATAGAAATTTCAAATGATTTAAACCAAGTTAAGATTTATAATGATGAAGATGCTTCAAACGGGCCTTGGTTTATATTAAATAATAAAAGAATAGAAGCTAATGCAGCTATACATTATTATGATGTTGATGAATCTTTAACTGATACATCTGCTTTAATTACTAAAGGATATTTATTAAATTTAGATTTTCTTAAAGATGCAAGTTTAGGACCACAATTTTATTGGGAAGATAGTTCTTTAATGATCGCTCCAGACCCATCTATTGAAGAACTTTATGATACAAAACAAGATATTATTTCAGATGGAACTTTTGTTAAGGAGGCTTCTTTAGGTGATGGTTTATATTGGGTAGATGGTTATTTAGATGTTAGTGTTGAAGGTGGAGGTGGAGAACAAGATCCAAGTATTGTTGATCTTTATGATACAAAATTAGATAAGGAGATTCCGAGTACAGTTTATGATCCATCATATTTAAACAAGTTTAATCTCGTGGATGATGGTGGAACCATTTTTTCTGTCTCTAATAAGATTTACAATGAAGATGTAACAGATTTAAATTACATAAATGAAACAAAAAAGATTTATGATTTTGATTTGTACCAACACCGCCCAGAGTATTTGTTAGATGTTAAAGGAGGCGTTGATGGTAACAATAATGGTATGTCATCCTTGTATCTCCAAGGAAGCGATCAAGGTTCAGGAGAATATTCGCAGATTTCTTTAACAGCAACACAATATATTGATGGAGTACCAACACAAAACCAGATAGCGTTAAACCCATTATTTACAACTATTTATCAGAGAATAGATTATTTAACAGCAGCTCCTAATGATTTAACAGATTTATCATTAATACATAAGGGATATGTAGATGCAAGTTTTGCAAAATTAGCCGGAGAAAATACATTTACAGAAAAAAATACATTTGAAGATGATTTTACATTAGGAACACCAGCAAGTATACAAGTTCCAGATGTAGAAGTAACAACCTCTGTATTTATAGAAGATTATTGTTTACCTTTGGTTCCAGGTTATGTTTCAAATGGAACAACATATTCATTTAAATTATACGCCTATAAAAATATAGATGGAACTAATGTTTATTCAGCAAATGCACCATTAATAAACATAACAGATGCAAGTAACGGAAACGAGTATGGAATAATTTATTTAGAATGGACAGGAATTGACGGCGCCTTAATTGATGGATATAAATTAGAAGTAGTTTCAGATCCTCAGTACCCAGCAAGTGATAATTATTCTTTATTAATAGCGAAAGATCAGATTTCTCTTATAATTGGTTCTAATTCAGATAATTTTGCAATAAAGGGTAAGACACCGTCAAATGACGAGTATGATGCAGAAGACCCAGTAGTTGTAACCCCATCATCAGTAAATACAGATGCTAATACATTATTAGAAGTTGTAGATGGTTCTATACATATTCCAGGGTTTTTAACAGAAGCCTCTTTAGGAACCGATTTTGTTTGGAATAATGGTTTATTAGATGTAAGTATAGAGGGTGGTGTAGGTGCTCAGGGTACACAGGGAACTATAGGAGAAACTGGTATTCAGGGTACTCAGGGTTCACAAGGAACTATAGGAAGTGCTGGAGCTCAAGGAACTATAGGAAGTCAGGGTGTTGTTGGAAGTCAAGGATTAATAGGTGCCCAAGGAACTATAGGAAGTGCTGGAGCACAAGGAACTATAGGAAGT
>CAZVHV010000001.1:10245-23398 GCA_964627025.1 uncultured Oscillospiraceae bacterium
AATAGGTGCCCAAGGAACTATAGGAAGTGCTGGAGCACAAGGAACTATAGGAAGTCAGGGATTGATAGGTTTACAAGGTGTTCAAGGAAAACAAGGTTCTCAAGGAACATTAGGTGTTCAAGGATTGATAGGTTCACAAGGAACTATAGGTTTACAAGGTTTAGCTGGTATTCAGGGAACTTTAGGTGCACAAGGAACTATAGGTTTACAAGGTATAGCAGGGTCTGGCGGGCTAACAGATGCTTCTATATTAACTACTGAAAGTAGATTATGGTGGACAGCCGGTAAATTAGATGTTTCCACTATTGATATTTCAGATGCAGCACTACAAGGTGCTCAAGGAACACAAGGTTCACAAGGTGTTCAAGGTGTTCAAGGAAAACAAGGTTCACAAGGTGCAGTAGGTTCACAAGGTGCAGTAGGTGCTCAGGGAACAATAGGTGCTCAGGGAACAATAGGTGCTCAAGGAACAATTGGTATTCAAGGTTTAGCAGGTATACAAGGAACACAAGGTGTTCAAGGAAAACAAGGTGCTCAAGGAACAATTGGTATTCAAGGTTTAGCAGGTATACAAGGAACACAAGGAACATTAGGTATTCAAGGAGTACAAGGTGTAGCAGGTATAGGTTTATCATCAATAGCATATAAAACAGCAAATTATATTTTAACAGCAGGAGATTTAAATAATGTTGTAGAAGCCTCTGGAAATATAACAATTTATTTACCAAATACAATGGATACGGGTTATTCATCAAATATTGTTAACGTAGGTGGAACAACAACATTAAGCGCCTCAACAGGAAGTATTTATTCAACAGATTCATCAGTAGCAATTAGAGATAAGTACGCCGCAGCAACTGTATTCCATAAAGGAAGTGGTATATGGTACGCGTGGGGTAATTTAAAGTAATGTATATCAATTAATTATGAAGATACACCCTGGTATATTAGATTTTTATAATAAACCAATATCACCTTATCCTACAAGTGGTTTAAAATTAGAATTAAAGTTTGAGGATAATGTTACAGATACAAGTGGGGAGGGGATTAGTATTTCTGGTTCACCTGCATCATATACAACCGGAAAAGTTGGAAAAGCTGCTACATTTAATGGTACATCAACAAACTTAACTGCTACAACATCAATATTAAATAATACAGATTTTACAATTTCATTTTGGTGTTATTCACAATCATCATTTCAACCACACGCCTTTAATGCTAAAAGTGGAAGTAGTTATATGTGGATGGGGCCTTATGCGTCATCACATTGGTACCTTTATTATTATATAGATGGTGGTTCAGCGAAAACAATAACTTGGTATGATGAAACAGGAATCGAAAATGAATGGCATCATTTTTTAGTAACTTGTGATAAAGATGGAACGACATATATGTATATAGATAATACAGATAGAGGAAGTTATGCAACTAGTTTAGCGCCTACATTTACATCAATTGGAATAGGTAAAAGAATAGATTTTGATACTTATTTTAAAGGTTATCTTGATCAATTAAGAGTTTACAATAGAGTTTTAACTTCTGAAGAAAGAACTGCTCTTTATAATAGTGGAAATGGAATATAAAAAATAAAATGGGTAATAGATTATTATTAAAAGACGGATTTATGATAAAACATAGTAGTGGAAGGTTAATAACTGGTTCAATGGATGATATTTATCGTTATGATGGACTTAGTGATCATTGGCCGTTTGATGGTGATTTAACTGGTCAATTTGGAAATGACGCATCAATACAACAACAGGGTATAGATTTTGATTATGTTAATGGTATTATAAATGAATGTATAGACGCCTCTTCGGCGGGAGGATCCCCGACAGTTGTTAGGATAACTAATTTAGATTTTTTAAATACAGGTCCTTGGTCAGTTTCATTTTGGTTTAAAACAAATAAAATAGCAACACACGGGCGTATAATAAACATAAACGCAAGTACATATTTAGATCAACCAACAGAGGCCTTGGGGGTTTTAAGTGGTTATCTTAGTTTCGAACGATTAGAAAATAACCCCTCTCCGCCTTATTCGGATGTAATGGTAGAAATATTAGATGGTGCGATAAGTAATAATACTTGGTACCATATAGTTTGGTCTATGGATACAGATAAAAAATATAAGATTTGGAAAAATCACGTATTAGTTTTAAACGGAACAAAGTCGAGAGTATTGGATAAAAATTATAAAAATATATTTTTATTTGGTGGAAATGTTAATGAATATTATACACAGTCTTGGGATGGATGTATTGATGATGTATGGGTTTATAACAAGGTTTTATCTCAAAACCAAGTAGATTTTCTTTATAGTTTAGGAACATAAATGATAATATTTTTAAAGTTTAAAATAATAGGCATAAATTAAATTCAGAAGACGACTTAATATAATATTCAAATATGGAAATTAATAATAATAAAATGATACCGGTAGAAGCACAGGACATTTATTTTTCACAAGCATTTGACCCTAAAAACTCTGCTCCTGTTTTTAAAGCACAAAGAGGCAAGGATTGGATTCCTTATCTTGATGTTGATGGTGAAACACAATATCCTGATTTGTTAATCAGTTTATTTAATAACTCAGCATTGCACGGAGCTATTGTGCGTTCAAAAATAGAACAAGTCGCAGGTCAAGGATTTGTTTGGGAAGATTCATCTGTAAATGCTGAAATGGAGTTCTTTATGGAGAACATAAATGATGAAGAAACAGCAGATGATCTCTTAGGTAAAATGGCATCAGATCTTGAAACATTTGGAGGCATTGCACTTTTAGTCACTTGGACTTCTGATTGGACAAAAATTGGGTCGATAAAACATCTTGATTTCTCTAAGGTTAGAGCAGGCCTTGTGAATACAGATGGTTATATTACAGGATATTGGTACTCTTGGGATTGGAATAAACAAAGAAGTGACAAAGTTTTTCTACCAATATTTAATGTTGATACTGCTAAGAATAATAAAGCAGCTTATGAAGAAGCAGTTAAGAAAGGAAACTCTGAAGAACTTCAGAATATTTTTTTACAACCTACTTCACAGATTTATTATTGGAAACCTTATCGTTCAGGTTCATTTTATTATCCACTTCCATCATATGTTGGCGCAATAAATGCTATTAAAGCAGACATAGCTGCAGACCAATATGGTTTAAGTTCATTTGAGAATGGATTAAATGCTGATGTGATGGTCACTTTTATTGGTATTAATACACCTGAACAACAAAACATTGAAGCGAAGAAATTCCTCAAAATGTACACAGGAGCAACCAAAGCTCGCAAACCTATTATTGCTTTCGCTAAAGATGCTGATTCAGCTATGAAAGTTGAAGCTTTATCTAATTCAAAAGAGGACAAAGTTTATACATCTGTAAATGAAAACGTAATGCAGAAAATACTTTCAGGACATAGAGTGACAGAACCTTTACTTGTTGGTATTAAAACAGCAGGACAACTTGGTGCTGCAGAAGAAATGAAACAAACTATAGACTTTTGGAACAGAACAGTTATTACTCCTGACCAACAAGTCATTGAGAGAATAATGAATAAATTCCTTGATATAAATGGATTACCATATGTTGAAATAAAACCATTCTTTGAGTTTGAAGAAGAACCTGAAGAGGCCCCAGTAGAAACTCCTACAGATGAAACAGAACAATCTTTAAGAAAAATGGGAAAGACAGTTGTTAATGGAGAGATTAAGAAAAGACATACATACGAAACCAAAAAACAAATTGGTAAATCTGTTAAAGAAACTAAATCTAAGAAATAATTATGAATGCATATTTAATAAGCGTTGCAAAAGTAAAAGAGCTTTCGTTTCTTGATAGCAACATCGATGATAAAACTATAAAAATAGCTCTTTTATCTGCTCAAGAACAGTTGCTTGAACCTGCTATAGGAACACAACTCTATAATAAACTTTTAGCAGGAGTTGCTAATGGTAGCTTAGATGTTAGTTATCAAAATCTTATAGTGCAGTATATATGGAAAGTTCTTGTGCACGGAACTTGTTATATGGTGGCCCGAAATTTACTTTTCAGATATACAAACTCTTCAATAGTTCAAGATTCTAATCAGAACTCTTCAGCTATTGCTAAAACAGATTTGGAGGTCTTAAGAAGTGAAGAAGAAATTGCTTATAAACATCATATGAATAAACTTCAATTGTATTTACAAGCCAATGGCGCTTCATTTCCTGAATATTATCAAGCAGGTGCTACAGATTTACCTGCAAATCCTACACAACAAGCCCAAAACTTTTATTATTCAGATGACATAGAATATTTAGGACCAAGTTCAAGATAATGGAAAATATTAGTAAACATATAACTTATACAGAGGCTACTCGTACAGACACGCATTTGCCTAATATTCCTAATGATGAACAATTAAGGAAAATGAAGCTTACTGCGGAGAAGGTTTTTGAACCTGTAAGAGAGTATTTCAACAAACCGATAATGGTGACATCATTTTTTAGAACTAAAGAAGTCAATAAAAAGATAGGTGGAGCTAAAAACTCTCAGCATATGTTAGGAGAAGCAATAGATATGGACGCACAAGTCCTGGGAGGCCTTGGGAATGACGATATATTCTTTTATATATACAAATACCTTGAATATGATCAAGTGATAGTTGAGGACTTGGGTGATTTTGGTGAAATTGGATGGATTCACGTTTCATTTAAAGAAAAAGATAATCGGAATCAATCTTTAGTTATGATAAAGAGAAAAAACAAAATTAATTATTATCCATATAAAACATTAAATATAAAAGATTATGAATAAATTTTATGTGTATTATTCATTTGATAAAAATGATGCCAATAAAAATTATGTTGGGCTTACAAAAAAGATTGATAATTATTATGGTGGTGGACGTAAATTAAGAAAGGAAGCAAATCTCAAAAATTTTAATAGAATTAATTTGGGATGTTTTGATTATTTAGAAGAGGCTAAATTTTGGGAAACTTATTATATAAATTTACTAAATCCATTTTTTAATATTTATAAAAAATCAGGTTATGCTTTAAATCATAAACATATTTCTAATGGATTAAAAGGACATAAATTATCTGAAGAAACAAAGAATAAAATTAGACAAAAAGCATTAGGTAGAAAACCATCTGAAGAAACACGATTAAAGATGAGTTTACATTCAAGTTTAAGACATAAAAGCCCTGAACTTATAGAAAAAATTGCTGCAGCACATAGAGGTAAAAAAAGAAATGTAAAGGTGAATTCAGAATCAACAAGAAAAAAAATTTCTGATTCTTTAAAAAAATATTATTATAATCCGCCAGAAATAAAATGCCCATATTGTGATAAAAAAGGAACAAATATTCGCAATATGAAAAGATGGCATTTTGATAAATGTAAAATGAAAAACGGTAAATATGAATACTTCACTCAGTAAACTATTCTCATATTTCAATACCTTTGCTACAAACCATAATCAGATAGCGAGTTTCTATACAAAACCATTATCTGAAAATACAGCAAAGAACTTAATTTATCCAATGCTATGGATCGATGTTCAATCATTAAGTGTTGCATTTGCAAGAGGATTAGCAAGTGTTAGCATTCCTGTTTATATGTTAGATAGGGTTGAAAGAGATTTTTCCAATATAGTTGAGGTTCAGTCTTCAACCTTAATGGTCATAAATGACTTTCTTATCTATTTTACAGATCAGGATTGCTCTTATGGATTTAACTTTAATGATAATGCTTCTGCATCTCCTGTCATCTATGAATTCGATGATATTGTTTGTGGTTGGACTATGACGGTGACTGCTGGAATTATGGATGCAAGGAATATTTTAAAGATACCATTTAACACTTAAAAAACTCGCGGCTCGGGGGCCTGGGTCTTAGGTATATTAGTTATTTAGTATATATATATTTAGTATACCTTTCTTCTTTCTTTAAGTCCTTAAGTACTTATTATATGAAGGCCCCGCCGAAAGTTCTCATTTTAACAGAAATTTAACACTATGGCTACTTCAATGAAAACAGTTAGAGAAATCCTTGATCTTTATGGAAAGAGGATTTTACAGTTAATGCAAAGGGCATTGGCTTCAACTGATAATTTGAAAAAAGAGATAGATTATAAGATAGTAGAAAGTGATGGACAACTAAGACTTGAGTTTGATATACCTGAATATGGAAAATATGTTGATCAAGGACGTAGACCTTGGGGTAAAAATGTTCCAAGTGATCAAGTATGGAATGCTCCACATAATAAATATCCACCTGCAGCTCCAATAGAAGCTTGGATAAAATCAAAAGGACTTCCTCAATTTAGAATACAAAAGCAATGGAAGAGTGCAGGAAATAAAGGAGGACGTTGGATTTCACACGCAAGCAGATTATTTCTTATAAGAAGAAGCATTGCAGTAAGAGGTATAAAACCAAGACCTTTTCTACATTATATTGACGACAATATGGAATCTCTTTATTCTGAAATTGGGGCTGCCGCAGCTATTGATATTGCTGTAAATATGCAAGCTGAATTTAATGCTGCAGGAATAGGTGAAAACGGCGAAAAATAAACTTCATTCTTTTTATATTAATTATAAAATAAAAACTTACAATGGCGATAGTTTTTAATCAAGCTGCTCCTTTTATTTCTCCTGTTTATGGACCAATTACATTTGATGTTTATGACTCAAGTTATTCATCATATCCAAGTGTGCCTGCATATTTTATGGTTAGAATTGAATATGAAAGTGGGTTGGATTCAAACAATGAAGTTATTTGGATTAAACAAAAACCTGCTCCATATTTGAATAATTGTAAATTCAATATTTCATCAATTTTACAAGGATTGGTTAATAATAAAGTGCATACTCATTATGAAAGATGCCAGCATTATTACAACCCTGGATATACAGGAATTCCTGATCCAACCACATTAGATAAACCTATATTATATTATGGATTAACATTTTATTCATTAGATGCATCAAATAATACATTAAATACAAGTTTGAAATATGATATGGCTTCAGGTACTGATAGGTTGTTTGCATTATATGGAACTAATGACACTCCTGGAGGTGTTTGGGACACTTCTGGATATTTATTAAAAGGAGATGTAAGTGCTAATTTCTTGACAACTTGGGAATCACCAAGGGAAGTTCATAATAACGATGAGGCATTTATGCAATTTATTAGTTATTATGATACTGCTGATCCATCATATTTATCAGTTTGGCATTTAAATAAATTAAGAGTTTCCAAATATACAAGCGAGACTGCTACTCCTGATGTTTCATTATTTGATGTTTCAACAAGAACTCAATTTGAAGGAAACAACTATTATGGAAGGGCTTATGTTTGCTCTATAAATGTAGGACCAAGAGAATTAAATGTTGATGGAGATAAATACAAATTCTATACAATTACTGATTCCTCGGGATGGACTAAAACATATCGCTTTAATTTTGTAGAAGAAGATACAAGATTTGATAAATATTATAGAATATATTGGGTCAATAAGTTAGGTGGAACTGAAGCTTTTAACTTTGATTTAGCAACTCAAAATAATATCAATATTTCAAAACAGATATTTTCAAATAATAATATGTCAACAGTTTATGGAGTTAATGTTGAAGATGTTTATACTTTAACTTCAAATTGGATGTGTGATACTATGTCATTAGAATTAAAAGACTTATGGTATTCGCCTAAAGTTTATTTACAAGAATGTTATTATGATTCAAATGATGTATTTGATCCAAGTACTTTGGTTCCTGTTATACTTTCTGAGACTTCTAAACAAATTATGAATAGAAGAAATTCTCAACTTATAAATTATACTTTAACTTTTGTACCTGCAAACGAATATTATACTCTAAAACAATAATGGCTGCTTCTGATATTTATCTATTAGTAGGACCCAATCGTCAAAAGATCGATTCTTCGGAGATCGTAAATATTACTATTCTTAATTTGTCTGTTAAGGATATACGAAATTACGGTAAAAGAAATACAGCATTTACAAAGCCTATTTCTATTTTACATACAATGAACACCCAAATGATATTTGGTAGTTTATTTAATATCAATACATTATACGGATATGATCCTGGAGTAAAGATTTATGGTGAATTAGTTAAAAATGGAATTACATTATTAAGTGGTTCTATTCAAGTTGTTGAAATTACAGGGACAACATATGAAGTAGTTCTTTCTGGGAATAACATAAATCTCTTCAATTCTATGGGAGAGAAACTCATTACAGGAAACTCAGATCCAAGTGATAATATTACTTTTGACGCTTCTCTTTATTTTCATAAATGGAGTAGAGATGAAATAAGAGCATCCCTTAATAAAGAACCATCTACTGGTGATGGGTATTTTTATCCTATTGTTAATTATGATAACAAAATGGTTTGGCCTGTTTTTGATTTTAATCCTTTACAGCCTAACATTATAAGGGATGACTATTTGATGTTCCCTGCAATTCCATTTAAACTTGTTTTTGATAAGATTTTTGAAAAGTATGGATTCTCATATCAAGATAATTCATATACACCATTATTAGATAAATTATGGATTGCATTCAATGATGACTATTTAAAATACACAACTGATTATCAATATGCAAAATATTACCTTGGTTCTCCTGCAGATTATGGTGCTTCATCTACAACCGTAGGTTTATCATCAGGAGCAACATCATCTTGGTTTTATTCACAAGTGATTCCAACTCTTTCTGTTAAAGGATTTACATTTTATGATACTTCAATTTCTGGTACAGATAATGATGTTGCAGGTGGATTTGACAATATAAGAAGTTGTCCTTCAACTTATCATACTAAGGATTATTATATCCAAATACCACACGCCGGTGAGTTTATTCTTGATGTTTCAATGTGGCTCTATAATACAGCAGGAACTCAAGGTACTACAGAGTGGAGCTTTACTGTATGGAATGAAACTCAGGGAAATACAGCTTATTCAATAGGTTCATTAGATATTCCTGGAAATAGTGGGGCTTATTTACAAAATTCAGTTAATTTTAAAATTACAGAAAAATCATCTTTATGTGTTCATAGAAGTACGGGGTCTTCATCAAGTATAAATCTTATTTTTGGTTCTTGGAGTAGTATTAAAATCACAGAGAAAAATTCATTTTTTAATGGTGACATTTATTTTGATATGAACTCAATGTTGCCAAAAAATTATAAACAAAAGGATTTAGTGAATGACTATCTCAAGATGATAAATGCATTCATTACAAACGGAAATCCTGCGCTTTATGAAGAGAATGTTTTATTTATAAGACCTTATATAGATTATTATTCTGAGGATTATTTACCAAAGACTTATAATTGGACTGATAAAATTGATTTTAAAACTGTTAGAATAGAACCAACAAAAAACATCATTTCAAAAACAATACAATTAAAATTTACAGATGATACTGATTCATTCAATGCTGATTATGCTACTCAATATCCTGAACCTATTTATACAAAGATTTTAAACAATGATAGCCAATTTGCCACTGATGTGACTGATATACAATTGAGCACATCTCCTGGTATAATGACTAAAGTTCCAGGGACAGTTGGAAGTAATTTATTATATCCAACCCCTGCAGGAGGATTAAAGGTCTTAAATATTTCAGGGGCTGAAGGTAATTTTAAAACAGCTTGGAAGCCAAGAGTTTTGTTTTCAAATACAATAGATATTTCAGCATTTGTATACGGTTCTGATGCGTCTTTTGCTGCTGATCCTTGCATAAGAAAATGGAACACTTTATCACCAAGAGAATATTGGAACATTAATTCTGGACTTTATGATGGAACAGGTAAACTTATAAAGAGTAATTTCTTAGGATTTGACTCAAGAAACACATATTTAGCAGAAGGAGCAGAATCAAATATAAACCTCTATAATGTTTTCTACAAATCAGATATAGAAAGTCAAATAAGTCGTTATTCATACATTTTGAAAGCAGATGCTTATTTGTCAGAGGTTGATATAAAACAAATTCAATTTAACGATACAATCTATATTGAAAATGACAAAATGGGTAGTGGATATTTTCATATAAATGCCATAAATAACTACACGCCAGAGAAATCAATAGCAAGTATAGAACTTTTAAAGATAAACTATGATACTTATTTATATAATGATGAAGTAAGTACAAATCTTATTAATGGTGGTACAGTTTGGAATCCTATTCCACCAGAACCTGATACATCAATTTGTTATGTGTCATTTAATGATGCAGGTGATGTTGAAATTACTAATTTAAATGGAAGAACAATTGATCTTTCAATTTATATCGAAGCAGATGCTTATGTTGATTCATATTATGGATGGGTTAGAGAAACAAATGCTTATACAGATATATATCAATATGGTTCACAAATAAATAGTGTTTATGCACACGCACAATGTTCTGGAAGCTGTTCGGATACTGATAGTACAACAGATGCCTTTAATGGTATAGTCACTGAAGATCCATCTATTCATATTGATATTCAATTGGGTAATTGGCAACAAGATCAAGAAGCAGATGTATTCCCTCAAGGTATTGCAATAATTACAAATGCACATATTTCAGAAGGAACTGTGGCCATTTTAAAAAGTCATTTTTATTCATATTACGAATATGGAACTCAGATTTGGTATGCATCATAAATTATTTTATATGATACGCTTTAGTGATTTTTTAAGAAATACAAATGGTAAATATAGTGGTTCTGGATTAATAGGTGTATTAACAGGATTGGCTTGTATTTTAGTGTTTATTTCAGGAGCAGTTGCTGCTTATTTACAAGTACCTGAGGCAATTTCCATTATGGATAAAGCACTTATGGGACTTACAGTTAGTTCTGTTTTATTAGGTGTTAGAAAGTTTTCAAAGGAACAAGATTTTAATAAAGATGTTTAAGAATTTTTCAGAAAAAGCAAAGAGGATTACTTTAGGAATTTTAATAGCTGTATTAGCAATATTAATGTTCTTAGGTGGTTATCGTTATCACGCATATACACATCCAATAAATCCACCAACTCACGATACAACTTATGTATGGGACACTATTTATCACGACATACATCATTATCATCAAAAAATAGATACAGTTCTTTATCCTGATTCAGTTTTAATTCCTATTGATGTTGATACAAATGCAATTCTTAAAGATTATTTTGCAATTTACAAATATGATAGACATTGGAATGACTCTACTATTGAAGTTCTTTTAAGCGATACAATAACTCAAAATAAGATTGAAGGTAGTAATTTCTTGAAATATAAATTATTAAAACCACAAACTACAATAATTAATAACATTACTAATGTGACTACATATAAAAGCTACATTAATTTAGGAATAAATACAGATTACAAGTTCCAACATAGTATTCTTGAACTTAAATTGATTGGTCCAAGATATTCAGTAGGTGCTGGTTATGGAATACAAGACAAAACACTTTTTCTAAATGCAGGAGTTAATATAATTCAATTAAAGTAAATTATGGCATACGTTTTTGATTTAAAACCAAGCCCACAAGATGATAGAGACTTTCTGCTTGAGAGTATTTATCCTGATGAAGTTAGCTTACCTGAAAAGTTCGAGCTGAAGCATCTTTTACCTGTAAGAGATCAAGGAAGCCAGGGTACTTGTTCAGCACAAACTGCTGCTTGCATTAAAGAATGGCAAGAAAAAATGGATGTTGGGTTTAAAGGTTATATGTCACCTCAATTTATCTATAATTTAAGAGAAAATTATAGTGCTGAAGGTATGACTCCAAGAGATACAATGAAGATTTTAAATCAAATTGGTATTGTCTCTGAAAAAGCTTATCCTTATGGCAAAATTGAAAACCTTGATCCTTCAACAATGTGTGAATGTTTACTCACAATGGCTTCTAAATTTAAGATTGCTGGATATGCACAAATTGGAACTATAGATTCTCTTAAAAAAGCTTTAATTGCTAATGGTCCTTGTTATATTGCTTTTTCAGTTTATAATACAGGTAAGATGGAATTTTGGAAGCCTGATTTTCAAAATCAACCAGCATTAGGTGGTCACGCAGTCACAGTCACAGGATGGAATAAAAAAGGATTTATTATAAGAAATTCTTGGGGAATGAATTGGGGTAATTTAGGATATACACTTTATCCATTTAAAGATTGGGGTATGCATTGGGAATGCTGGACCGCATTAGATGCTGATTCTTCAAAAGAAAAATTAAATGAAATTGTCAATGACAAAAAAGGTTTCTTTAAGAAACTGTTCAGTAAAAAAATAAAGGATGTAGTATGACTCAGGCAGAAATTAACCAAATAAAGGATATTATACAAGGATGTCAATCAGGATTAAACTCAAGGGTTGAATCTCAGTATGCAGTTATAGAAACAAAACTTGATAGCATTAATGATCATTTAAAGAAACTTAATGGAAAGGTTGCTGAACACGAAAAGGCAATCAGTGATGCTTTAATTGAAAGAGAACGTAATCGTCAATCACAAAAAGACTTTATTGCAAACAGAGAATCAAGTTGTCCTGCAAGAAAAGAAATTGAAGAATTAAAGACCCAAAATAAAATAAATTTTTCTAAGAAAGGTTTATTGATAACAGCTATTACAGCTTTAGGAATTATTATCGGTATTTGGTATTCATCTATAAAGATTACAGAACATTATGCTGCTAAACAAATGAAACAAGTTGAGCAAATTATTGAACAATCTAAATAGAAAGCAATTTCTCAATTAGTTTTCTATACTTTTCAGCTTCAGCATATTTACCTTTGGCTTTAGCCTCAGCACGTTTAATATCATAATACGTTATGAGTGTCATTTGCTTTAGCTTCTAATTTCTTAAATTCTTCCCATAATTCTAAATAATCTAAATGGGTCATCTCCAGGTCCTTGTCAAGTATTATCTTAAGTCTACCATATTGGCTTATACCTTGTATGAGTAGGCCCTTCTGGGAGGGCGGGATGAACCAAGGGAGGGTTTTAACATACTTCTTATATCTTTTTGGAATACGGATAGTAAGCTTATTTGCTTTAAGGCTCTTACGAACTAAAAAGTCAAAGCAAACCTTTTCATCTTGTAGAATATCTTTTTTCATTGCTCTTAAAAGTTTATGATGGGATATACGGTCAAAGAAAAG
>CAZVHV010000002.1:0-23308 GCA_964627025.1 uncultured Oscillospiraceae bacterium
TTCTCCCGGATATTGGACAGGGTCGAGTCGATCAGCGGCCTGATCGCGTCGACTACGTTTTCCCGATCGATCCCGGCGGCCTCGAAAAACCGGATCCCGCTTTCGAGCAGGGTCACCAGGTAGTTGGAAACCACACAGGCGCCCGCGTGGTACAGCGGCTTCTGCGCGGCCGTCATCTCGCTTACCCGCGCGCCCGTCTTATCCAGCACGCGCCGCATGATATCGGCCGCCTGTTCCGTCCCCTCGATGCTGAAAAGGGTGTTTCCAAGGCGCTCGGCGCTCTCCGCCGGTTCTCCGAAGCTCTGGAGCGGATGCATGCTGCCGACCGGAGCGCCCGCGGCCTTCAGGCCGGTAAGGCAGTCGGACGGAAGCGCCCCGCTGACGTGAATCCAGCACTGTCCGGCGGGTATGGCGCCCGCGCCGATGAGGGCGGCCGCCGCGGCGTCGATCTCCCCGATCGCCAAATCCGGAACGGTGATGAAGATGACTTCGCTGGCGCCGGCGAGAGATTCAAGGTCCGGGAACGCCTTCGTCCCGGTCAGGGCGGCCGCCGCGGCGGCCGACGCGGCCGACCGGCTGCAGTATCCGGACAGCTCCAGGCCGTGGCGCTGAAAATACAGCCCGAGCGCCTTGCCCACTTTTCCTGCCCCGACAAACCCGATGTTCACAAAAACACCCCCGGATAGGATGTGCAGTTTCCCTGCCGCAAACACAAAAAAATGCCCTCTTGATCTGTATGGCCGCTCACGAAGGCGAAGCATGACCGTTTTCAGACAAAAAGACACAGTAATCCCATATATGGTATATATGAATAACACTTGTCTCTGTCCGGAAGGATCAAAGCAGGCGGCTCTGCGGGGGTGGACAATCCATCGCCCGCGCGAAAAAAAGAGGGAAAAAGCGAATTCCGCGTGCAGCTCAGATCGATGCTGCCGCTCGTACAGTTCATGAGGATGATACCGTCACGCGCTATTGTATTACGTTTTTTCTTGAATTTCAAGCATTATTTTTATAGGAGAAACATTTTCTTTTGGGCGGAGATATTCCCGCGGAAGCAGTGGAAAGGGCGGGCGAACTATGATAAAATAAAACAAAAAGCTCCTGTTCAAGCGGCGATGTTTTGTAGGATTCATCAGACGTGTCATTTCCCTCCGCGGACGAAATACCAAAACGAGAGGATCGTTGGTTTATGGAGAAAAATAAGCATGCGGATCTCGGCGATCTGCTGCAAAGCAGCGGACGCCCGGCCACGGGGGCAGGCACCGTGCCGTTTGCGTGCATGGGCTGCGTCGAACCCATTTTCCAGAGCACCGGCACCGCCATGCTGATCGTCGATCAAAGCCGGAATATTCTGGCGGCGAATTCCACCTTTGAAAAATTATTCAGCTATAAATCCCTTGAACTGACGGGAACGCCGGTCACCCGCATCGTACCCCCCGCCGACTTTCAGGAGGCGCTGGGGCGCTTTTACCGGCACCGGCTGCAGCCGGAGTATGTCCCGGCCGAGCTGGAATCAAAATGCCTCGACGGCCTTGGACAGCCTCTGGACGTCATCCTGACCCTTTCCGTCCTCCCCGACGGCAATACGGCCGTCTCCATGATCGATATCACCAAACGCAAGCGCGCCGAGCGGACCATCCGCCAGCGGGCCGAGACCCAGACCGTACTGCTGAAGATCTCCCAAGATTTTGCGCGGGCAAACGTCGAATCGATCGACGAACGGATCCTTGCCGCCCTGAAGCAGATCTGCGAATATGACCATGACGACCGCTGTTATGTCTTTCTGCTCTCCGCCGACGGAAAAACCATGAGCAATACCCACGAGTGGTGCCGGGATGGCATCGCCTGCCTGCGCGGCAGTCTGCAGGATATTCCGGTCGACCTTGTCCCGTGGTGGATGGAAAAGCTGCAGAAGCTGGAGTATATCTATATCCCCGCCGTCTCCGCGCTCTCCGACGAGGCGCAGGCGGAAAAGAAGATCCTTCAGGACCGGAATATCCGTTCGCTGCTGGTCGTGCCGATTACCTATGAGAGCAGCCTCGTCGGCTTTCTGGGCTTCGACGCGATCGGATCGGAGAAAACATGGCCGCGCGACAGTATTTTTCTGCTCAATATGGTTTCCGATATCTTCGCCCTGGCTCTGCGCCGGAAAAATGATATCATGGCGCTGAAGGAGTCGGAGAACAATTACCGGGCTATTTTCGAAACCACCGGCGCGGCGACCTACGTCGTGGAGGAGGATATGACCATCTCCAGGGCGAATCAGGAGTGGGAGCGCTCCTTCGGCTATAAGAAAGAGGAACTGGAGGGCAAAAAATGGCCCTTCCTCTTCCCCGAGGCCGACCGGAAAAGGATCCAGAAGTATTACAGCATCCGGCGCATCGATCCCGACTCCGCCCCCGCGCGATATACCGCCCACATCTATAACAAGGCCGGGCAGATCCGGGACTGCTTCATTACCGTGGATAGGATCCCCGGAACGAACCGGTCGGTCGCGACCCACTCCGACATCACCGAATTCAACCGCATCACACGCGCCCTGAAAGCGACCAGCGCCATCAACTCGGTCACCCTCCAGGCCGAGAACGAGACCGCCCTTCTGGAAAGCGCCTGCAGAAAGATCGTGGAGATCGGCGGCTACCGCTTCGTCTGGGTCGGTTATGTGAGCGGCGAGGGCGAGTCGCAGGTTATCACGCCTGTGGCGAAGGCGGGATATGAGGACGGATACCTCGACATTATCGGCAACGCTTTTCTGGTCAACGGACCGGACAGCGGCGTGGCGGCTTACGCCATCCGCACAGGCCAGATCTTCACCTGCCGCAGCGTGGCGACCGACCCGAGGTTTGTCCGCTGGCGCGGAGAGGCGCTCAAGCGCGGCTATCGGGCGGTCCTCGCCGTTCCGCTGAAGATAAACGGCAGGGCAAACACCGGCGCGATCGCGATGTACTCGGACCGGGAAGGCATTTTTGATAAAAAGGAAGTCGCGCTTCTGGCGGAAATGTCCGGAGACCTTGGCTTCGCCATCAGCTTTCTGCGGGCCCGCACCGCGCGGGACAAGGCCGCGGAGGAGCTCCAGTTCAGCTTCCAGAAGATGCACCGGCTTCTGCTCGATACCGTGGAAGCCCTGACCGCCTCTCTCGAATCCAGGGACCCCTACACCGCCGGCCATCAGAAGCGGGTGGCCCAGCTCTCGACGGCAATCGCCAAAGAGATGGGGCTTCCTCCCGCGGAGATCGAGGGCATTTCCATCGCAGCCTCCATCCATGACTTCGGCAAAATCGTGATCCCAGCCGAAATCCTCAGCAAGCCGGGAAAAATATCCGACCTGGAGCTGGCGCTCATCAAGACGCACAGTCAGGCCGGCTATGACATCGTCAAAAACATCGAGTTTCCCTGGCCGGTCGGGCAGATGATCCTTCAGCACCATGAGCGGCTGGACGGCTCCGGCTACCCCCAGCACCTGAAGGAGGATGAGATTCTGGTGGGCGCGCGCATCATCGCCGTCTCCGACGTCGTCGAGGCCGTGTCCTCCCACCGTCCATACCGTCCGGCGCTGGGTGTGGACAAGGCGCTGAAGATCATTTCCGAGGGGCGCGGTACGGAATTTGATCCCGTGGTGGTCGATGCGTGCATCCGGTGCTTTCAGCAGGAGGGATTCACCGAATCCTGGGAGGCGCACGCGGCGCACTGACCGCCCGGATCTGCGCAAAAAAATACGCGGCAGGCATCGCCCCCGCGTATGCATTTTTCGGGAGGCCCGGTCTGTATGCAGGCCGGGCCTCCAGCCCGTCTTCAGTCGTCCAGTCCCCTTGCCTTCGCGCCGCCCGGGGCAAGGAGCAGGGGCTGAAGCTGCCGTTCCCGCAGGGCGGCGTCGATGGCCTTCGGAATAAGGCTCATGTCGGCCACCAGCGACGTCGGTTTGCCAACCGGGTCGTCCTGCCGGAAGGGAACAAAGTAATAATGCTTGCGGCAGAGCAGCTCCCCGATATTCCGCGCCGAGGCCGAAAGGCCGTCGTTGGTGGAAACGGCCACGACCACAGGGCCTCCGTTGCGAAGATGCGCCTTAGCCGCCATCGTCACCGGACCGTCGGTGATCCCCGCCGCCAGCTTTGACAGCGTGTTCCCCGTACAGGGGGCGATCACCAGCACATCCAGCAGCTTTTGGGGACCGATCGGTTCCGCGGCTTCGATGGTGGCAATCACCCGTTTGTCGCAGATCCGCTCCATCTCCCGCATGAATTCATGGGCCGCGCCGAAGCGCGTGTCGGTCTGCGCGCAGCGCTCGGAAACGATCGGGGTCACATCCCCATACTTGGCCGACACCCGCTCCAGTGCCTCCATGGCCCGGCTGAGGGTACAGAAGGAACCGCAAAAGGCAAACCCTACGCGTATGTTCTCCATGGTCACACTCCCAATTCCTGCAAAATATTGTAGATGGTATCCCGGATGTTTTTACCCGAGGTCACAGGCGCCACCTTGCCCGGCAGGGAAAGGGCCCAGATCACCTTTACCCCCAGGCTTGCCGCCGCCTCAAAGTCCACTCCGCCGGGACGGGAGGCCAGATCCACCACCAGCGCGCCGGGAGGCAGGTCTGCAAGCCGCGCCTCATTCAGCACGCGGGCCGGAACCGTGTTGATCACCAGATCGTAGCCGCACAGCCAGCCGTCCAGCTGGTCTGTCTGCTCGGTCGCGTAGCCGTATGCCTGCGCCCACGCCAAGTCGGCATACTTCCGCGCCGATACGGTCACCTTCGCGCCCAGCGCCGAAAATCGGTGGGCAAGCAGCTTGCCGAGGCGCCCGTAGCCGATGATAAGCACTTTGGCGCCGTGAATGGTGATCGGCAGCTCCTCCATAGCGATCTGGATGGCGCCTTCCGCCGTCGGAATGGCATTCGCAACAGCCAGTTCCTCGCGGGCGAAGTAGTCGCAGAGCGTCAGCCCCCGCTCGGCTGCGATCTCCGCCGCTTCAGCTGTTACAAGTCCGGCGCAGATCACCTGATCGGACCGCAGCCGCTCCAGAATCTCGGCCAGCGAGTACTGCCGGGCGCTCAGCGGGGCGTTCAGCATGCCCTTCTCTCCCATGACCGGCAGCGGGAGGATGACGCAGTGCGCCAGTTCCGCCTCCTCCATCGTCTCCGCCATGGGGACTTCCCCCGGTTCCGGCATCTGTTCCAGTGCAAAGGTATGTACCGTGTGCCCATCCTCAGCCAGCAGCTCCGCCAGCTTTGCCTGGCGCAGGTCGCCTCCGACCACCCAGATGTTCCAAACATGTTCCATGCTTTGTTTTTCCTCCCTATCAAGCACTACTTCATTGTATTCCTGCCCTGAAAAAGAGTTCTATCCAAAAAAGAGGGTACAGGCTGTTTCCAGGCCTGCACCCTCTTTTTACGAAGAAATGCAATCATTTTCTTTTGTTTTCTTCTTCCATCTGTTTCAGGCCGGGAAGCGGAGAAAACGCACGGAATGTTTGCGCTTCCTCTTATGGGAGGGCAGACATCAGGTACAGCGCCTCATACACCTCTTTGTCGAATTTTTTCGGCTCACCGATCGCTCCGGCAAAAAAGCGGGCCTTCGCCAGCCCTTCCGCGGCCTCCATGAGTCCGATGGCCGCTTCCAGGTCGCGGCCGACGCTGACGGCGCCGTGCCTGCCGAGCAGGACGACCCGGCGGTTCTGGAGGGCCTCCCCGATCCCTTCGTGGATGGCGTGAGTCCCCGGCATTCCGAAGGGCAGACACGGAATGTCCTTGAAAATAGCCAGGAAACTCGCGCTCTCCGCGATCTCCACCTTCTGCTCGCACATGGCGTAGGCCGAGAGGAAGGGAACGTGGCTGTGCAGGCAGGCGCCGCAGTCGGTGCGCGCCCGCAGGGCCGCCTCGTGGAGCAGATACTCGCTGGAGCGCCGGGCGGTTCCGCCCACCTGGTTTCCCTCGATGGTATTGACCAGTCCCTTCTCTTCGGCGATGCGCGCATAGCGGATCAGTTCTTTTGGATAGTCCATGGCACCTTCCCCCTCGAAACGGCGC
This sequence comes from uncultured Oscillospiraceae bacterium, assembly GCA_964627025.1. Taxonomy (GTDB): domain Bacteria; phylum Bacillota; class Clostridia; order Oscillospirales; family Oscillospiraceae; genus JAEWRY01. The sequence goes on from CAZVHV010000002.1 coordinate 6,023, forward strand.
CGGACGCCGTCTTTTCCATTCGGATCTTATTCCACGGTGACCAGTCCCACCAGGACCTCCACCATTTTTTCCAGGGCGCGGACCGGGACGCACTCGTGCACGCTGTGGAAATAGAGACCTCCTGTGGACAGGTTGGGGCATGGGATCCCCATGTAGGTCAGGCGCGCGCCGTCGGTGCCGCCCCGGATGGGCACCTCCACCGGCTCCACGCCCACCCTGCGGAACGCGGCGCGGGCATGGTGGATAAGGTACATATGGGGTTCCAGCGGTTCCCGCATGTTGTAGTAGCTGTCCTTCAGGCTAAGCTCTACCGTTCCGCCGCCGTATTTGGCGTTCAGGTAGGCCGCGATGCGCTTCATCGTGTCTTTTCTGCCTTCGAACTTCGTCCGGTCATGGTCGCGGATGAGATAGTCCAGCGCCGCCCCGCTTTCGTCGCCCGCCATATGCCGCAGGTGGAAAAAGCCCTCATACCCCTCGGTATGTGCGGGAGTTTCGGCCGGCGGGAGCATCGAGGCCAGCTCAACGGCGATGAGAAGGGCGTTCTTCATCTTGTTTTTTGCCGTACCGGGGTGGATGTTCACCCCATGGACCCTCACCGCTGCGTCGGCGGCGTTAAAGTTCTCGAACTCCAGCTCGCCGAGCTCGCCGCCGTCCACGGTGTAGGCCGCCGCGGCGCCGAAGTTTTCCACATCAAAATGGTCCGCGCCCCGGCCCACCTCCTCGTCGGGCGTGAAGGCCACCGCGATCCGCCCGTGGCGCACCTCCGGGTGGGCCGTGAGGTATTCCATCGCGGAGACGATCTCGGCGATGCCGGCCTTGTCGTCGGCGCCCAGCAGGGTGGTGCCGTCGGTCACGATCAGCGCTTCGCCGCTGTAGCGGGCGAGACTTTCAAACTCTGCGGCCCGCATGACGATGCCCTTTTCCGCATTCAGCACAAGATCCCCGCCGCCATAGGTCACGATCCGCGGCTTCACGCCGGCGCCCGAAACCGAGGGCGACGTATCCATATGGGCGATCAGCCCCAGGGCCGGCACGCCCTCGCAGCCCGCCGAGGCGGGCAGGGAACCATAGACATAGCCATAGTCGTCCATACGGACATTCTGCAGCCGCAAGGCGGAAAGCTCGGCCGCCAGTTTTGCGCCCAGCGCCTTCTGCTTTTCGGTGGAAGGCGCGGTATCCGACGCGTCATCCGATTGGGTATTATAGGAAACATATTCCAAAAAACGTTCTGTTACCGTCATTTCAACAAGTCCTTTCCCTCCGGGGTTTCCCAGTGCATGGCCCGTTCCACCGCCCTGTGCCATCTGGCATAGCTCTGCGTGCGGTCGGTTTCCGGCAGAAACACCCGCTGAACGCGGCGGCTCTGTTCAAGCTCGGCCGTATCCGGCCAAACGCCGGCGGCCAGGCCCGCCAGCCACGCCGCGCCCAGGGCGGTCGTCTCCACCAGCGCGGGCCGCTCGACCGGCAGGCCCAGCAGGTCGGCCTGGAACTGCATCAAAAAATCACTGACGCTGGCGCCGCCATCGACCCGGAGCGCCCGAACGGAGCCGCCGCCGTCCGCCGCCATGGTCGCCATCAGGTCGGCCACCTGATAGGCGATCCCCTCCAGCGTGGCGCGGCAGAGATGGGCGCGGGTCGCGCCCCGGGTGAGGCCCAGCAAGGCGCCGCGGGCGTACATGTCCCAGTACGGAGCGCCAAGGCCGGTGAACGCGGAGACCAGATAGACCCCGCCGTTGTCGGGCACCGACTCGGCCAGGATATCGCATTCATGCGCAGTCTGGATAATGCCCAGCTCGTCCCGGAGCCACTGGATGGAGGAGCCGGCGTTGAAGACGCTCCCCTCAAGCGCGTAGGTCGTTTTTCCGCCCAGTGACCAGGCCACCGAGGTGAGCAGACCGTTTGCCGAGCGGGTGGACCGGCCGCCCAGATTCATGAGGGTAAAGCAGCCCGTGCCGTAGGTGTTCTTTGTCTGTCCGGGAGAAAAGCACGCCTGTCCGAACAGCGCCGCCTGCTGGTCCCCCGCCGCGCCGCATACGCTTACCCCGGCCAGCGACTCCAGCCCCGGAAGATTCGGCGCGATCTTTCCGTATTCCATGCTGTTCGGTACGGGGGTGGGGAGCATACACAGCGGGATCCCGAGCGCCCTGCACAACGTCTCGTCCCAGCAGAGGCGGTCGATATCAAAAAGCATGGTGCGCGAGCAGTTGGAGTAATCGGAAACGTGGACGGCGCCGCCGGTGAGGTTCCAGATCAGCCAGGAGTCCACGGTGCCGCACAGCAGCTCACCCCGCTCCGCCCGCGCGCGCGCGCCGGGCACCTCGTCCAGGATCCATTTAAATTTCGTACCGGAAAAATAGGCGTCGATCAGCAGGCCCGTCTTGTCGCGCACGTAACCGCCCATGCCCCCTGCGGTCAGCTCGTCGCACAGGTCTGCCGTGCGGCGGCACTGCCACACGATGGCATTGTAGACCGGCTTCCCCGTCGCCTTTTCCCAGACAACGGAGGTTTCCCGCTGGTTGGTGATCCCCACGCCGGCAATGTCGGCCGGGGAAAGCCCGCTTTTGGCAAAGCAGTCGCGCATGGCGCGAAACTGTGTGGACAGGATCTCCAGCGGGTCGTGCTCCACCCAGCCCGGCTTGGGGTAATGCTGCTGAAAGGAATACTGTGCGCTGGCCATCGCCCTGCCCTCTCCGCTGAATAAAATCGCGCGCGAGCTGGTGGTGCCCTGATCCAATGCGATCACGCAGCCGTTCACTTGCAGGCCCCCTTCTCTTTTGACGTAACTCTGTATCCCGCGGGATTCTGAGCCGACCGTCCGCTTTGCAATCAGTATACCATAAAGGGAGGTGCTTTTCCATGTCGGAAATGCGGGAATAAAGCCCGGCAAAAGGGAGCCGTCCCGCGGGACGGCTCCCTTTTTTCAGATCTCGGTGCGTTAGAAGCGAACGTCAGGCCCCCAGGAATTCTGCCGGAAGCCGGCGCCGTCGGAAAGCGTGTCGTAAAAGACCGCCTGACTGCAGCAATAAAAAGGAACCACCCAAAGGCATACCAGCAGCATCAAAACAAAAATCACCACTTCACCCAGAAGCGCGGATACGACGGTCAGCAGCCCGCCGATCACCGAAACGAGCAGGAACGGCAGCGCCCAGTTCAGGAAAGAGAGGTCGAAAACAAACAGGTTCGCCTTGTGCCCTACCATCATAGCCTTGCTGCGGCGGATGGCCTCCAGGGGGCCGCAGTCCGGGTTGTCCAGGAGAATGAAGATGGCCATGCGGTAGCGGTAGGCGGCGACGATGCCGGGAATCACGAAAAGCATCGACCAAAGTGCGGTAAAAACACCTATCAGGATGAAAAGAAGGATGACTCTGCCCACCATCCCGAAGCCGTCCAGCAGTTTTTCAAATCCCGCCTCCTCGCCGCGCGACACTTTGAGCGTATAGCCCATGTACCCGAACGTGACCAGCGTACTGTACAGCCAGATCAAAACATTGACAAGCAGGAAGGCGAACCCTCCGGCAGTGCCCATCGAGCGGTAAACGCCCCCGGAAAAGCCATGCGGCGTACCGCTGATACCCGTCAGAATACCATACGCCACCATGCTCACCCCGCTGGTAAGCAGAAGATACAGGCCCGTCACTAAAATGGCGCTTGGGCTGGCGCCGCGTATGCCGGCCTTGGCCTTATCCTTCATTTCTTTTCTTGTCATACTCTTCTTACCGCCTTCCATAAATATAGTATGTATAAGAATCATATAAGAAGTTTCTTTCAATCATGATAGCACAAACAAAAAAAAATTTGCAACGCCCCACCAATTTCCTTACATTTCTCCCTTCGCTTTACATATACTGATATGTACATGACAAACGAAGGAGGGACGGCAGCATGCCGGAAAAAAACAGCGACGCCATCGGCGTCCGTACAGAACCAAGAGGAGGAGATGTGGATGACCTGATCTTCCGTTGGGAACCGGAGGAATGGCTCATCAGCGAACGCTGAAGCAGCCCGCGGAAGCGGGCTGCTTTCACTTCCTCTTTACAGCATGAGCACTTTCCGTTATAATGGTGGGAAATCGACCGAAAGAGTGAGAGTGGAAAGCCATGCTGCAATTTGATGAATATAAGGTGAAGCTCAACAATCTTCTGCCCGATCTGGAGAAGCTTGGAGCGGCGCTGAATCTGGAGAGCGCTGTACGCGAGCTCGACCTTCTGGAGGCCGAAAGCGCTGCCGACGGTTTTTGGGACAATCTTGAAAAATCACAGAAAACGCTTCAGCGCATAAAAATGCTGCGCACCAAGCTGGAAGATCAGGACAAGCGCAAGCGCCAGTGGTCCGACCTCATGACCCTCTGCGAGATGGGCAACGAGGAGGAGGACGAGAGTCTCATTCCCGAGCTGGAGGCCGGCTTCGCGGATCTGACCAAAAACATGGAGGAAGCCAGGCTTCAGACCCTGCTCACGGGCGAATACGATTCCTTCAACGTGATCCTCACGTTCCATGCCGGCGCGGGCGGAACCGAGGCGCAGGACTGGGCGCAGATGCTCTACCGCATGTATACCCGCTGGGCCGAGCGCCACGGGTTCAACTATCAGGTCCTGGACTATCTGGACGGCGACGAGGCCGGCCTGAAGAGCGCCACCATCCTTATCGAAGGGGAAAACGCCTACGGCTATCTCAAGGGTGAGCACGGCGTCCACCGGCTGGTGCGCGTCTCTCCCTTTGACGCCTCCGCCCGGCGGCATACCTCTTTCGCGGCTGTGGAAGTCATGCCGGAGATCCCGGACGAGGTGGAGGTCGACATCCGGCCCGAGGACATCAAAATGGATGTTTTCCGCTCCTCCGGCGCGGGCGGCCAGCACGTCAACAAGACCTCTTCGGCCGTGCGCCTGACCCATATCCCCACCGGCGTGGTAGTCGCCTGTCAGACCGAGCGCAGCCAGTTCCAGAACAAGGACACCTGTATGCGCATGCTCCGCTCCCGCCTCATCCAGATCAAGACCCAGGAGCATCTGGACAAGATCTCCGATATTAAGGGTGTCCAGCTGAAGATCGAATGGGGCAGTCAGATCCGCTCCTACGTCTTCATGCCGTACCAGCTGGTAAAGGACAACCGCACCGGCTTTGAGAGCGGCAACATCGGAAACGTGATGGACGGCGACCTGGACGGCTTCATCAACGCTTACCTCACCGCGCAGGCCACGGGAAACTGGGCGACGAAATAGGCGTGTGCCCGCACCCTTGACAGGTCTGTGAAACAGTGATATAGTTGGCAGATAAACAAGGCAATGAAGGGAACCATGGCCCGCTATGCCGCTCAGAGAGGGGACGCCGTTGGCTGGAAGCGCCCCTGCGGAGCGCGGGACCTGTGACCGCCCCTGAGCCGCCCACCGAAATTTTTTCGTAGGCTGGGCCGTGTCCGCACGTTACAGCGGCAATGAAGCGGGAGCGCGGCGCGCTCCAAGCAGGGTGGAACCGTGGGATCGTTACTCTCACCCCTGAATGAAATTCAGGGGTGAGTTTTATTTTGCCCCGAAGGAGGAACCAGCATGTCCGAAGAAAACCTTTACACCTTTGAAAACCCCGAATACCGGAAAACTTACCGCCATACGGTCTCTCACATTCTGGCCCAGGCGGTCAAGCGTCTTTACCCGGAAGTGAAGCTCGCGATCGGCCCCGCCATCGACACCGGCTTTTACTATGATTTCGACTCCCCCTTCCCCTTCACGCCCGAGATCCTGGCACAGTTTGAGGATGAGATGCGCAAGATCTGCAAGGAGAAGCTGAAGCTTGAGCGGTTTGAGCTCCCCCGGGAAGAGGCCCTGAAATTCATGGAGGAGCGGGAAGAGCCGTATAAGGTGGAGCTGATCCACGACCTGCCCGAGGACGCCGTCATCTCCTTTTACCGTCAGGGGGACTTCACCGACCTGTGCGCCGGTCCCCATCTGGAATCGACGGGCCGGGTCAAGGGCAACGCCCTCAAGCTCACCTCCTGCACCGGCGCCTACTGGCGCGGCGACTCCTCCAAGAAGATGCTGCAGCGCATCTACGGCACCGCTTTCCCCAAAAAGGATGAACTCGATGCCTATCTGAACATGATCGAGGAAGCAAAAAAGCGCGACCACCGTAAGCTGGGCCGCGAACTCGACCTGTTCGCCCTGTTTGACGAAGGCCCGGGCTTCCCGTTCTTCTTCCCCAAGGGCATGACCCTCCGCAACCAGCTGGAGTCCTTCTGGCGCGCCGAGCATAAAAAGTGGGGCTATGAAGAGATCCGCACCCCCCTCATCCTGAATGAGGAACTCTGGCATCGCTCCGGCCACTGGGATCATTACAAGGAGAACATGTACTTCACCAAGATCGACGACCAGGATTACGCCATCAAGCCGATGAACTGCCCCGGCGGCATGCTGGCCTACAAGCGCAGGATGTGGTCCTATAAGGATCTGCCCATCCGGATGGCCGAAATGGGTATTGTCCACCGCCACGAGCTCTCCGGCGCGCTGCACGGGCTGATGCGGGTGCGCTGCTTCACGCAGGACGACGCCCATCTCTATATGACGCCCGAACAGATCCCGGCCGAGATCCTCGGCGTCATCGACCTGATCGACAGCATCTACCAGGTGTTCGGCTTTCAATACCATGTTGAGCTCTCCACCCGTCCGGAGGATTTTATGGGCGACATCGAGACCTGGAACATGGCCGAGCACGAGCTTGAGCAGGCGCTCATCAGCCGCAACATCTCCTACACCATCAATCCGGGCGACGGTGCCTTCTACGGTCCGAAGATCGACTTCCACCTGGTGGACAGCATCGGGCGCACCTGGCAGTGCGGCACCCTGCAGCTCGACTTCCAGATGCCCGAGCGGTTTGAGCTGGAGTACACCGGTTCGGACGGCGAAAAGCACCGCCCGGTCATGATCCACCGCACGGTCTACGGCAGCATGGAGCGGTTCATCGGCATCCTGATCGAGCACTACGCCGGCGCGTTCCCCGCCTGGCTGGCTCCGGTGCAGGTAAAGGTGCTGCCCATCACCGACCGGGTGCACCCCTATGCCGCAGAGCTCGCCGAAAAGCTGACCGGCTCCGGCTTCCGCGTGGAGACCGACCTGCGCAACGAGAAGATCGGCTATAAGATCCGCGAGGCCCAGATGGAAAAGGTCCCCTATATGCTGGTCGTCGGCGACAAGGAAGCGGAAAGCGCTCAGGTTTCCGTCCGTTCCCGCTCCAAAGGCGACCTCGGCGTCATGTCCTATGACGAATTCGCCGCTCTCCTGAAGGCCGAGGTTGACGAAAAAAAGGCCTGACGCTCTGCCAAATCAAATCAGAATCAAAAAAAAGCATGCCGCTTCCGAAAAGAAGCGGCATGCTTTTTTTGATTTTTTACACCAGCTGGATGATGGCCATCTCAGCGGCATCGCCCCGCCGGGGGCCGATGCGCACGATGCGGGTATATCCGCCGTCGCGGGTGCTGTACTTGGCGGCCGTCTCGTTGAAGAGCTTGTGGGCCACGTCTTCCTTGGTGATGAAGGACAGCGCCTGGCGGTAAGCGACCAGATCGTTTTTCTTGGCTAACGTAATCATCTTCTCGGCAAGGGGGGCCACCTCCTTGGCACGGGTGACGGTGGTCTTGATCTGGCCGTTCTCCAGCAGATAGGTCACCATCGCCCGCAGCATAGCCATACGCTGATCGGTGGTTTTGCCGAGCTTCCGTGTTCCGGGCATGTTAATACACCTCCAATTACAGGGGTTTTAATTGTCGTCGCTGGCGAGGGAGAGTCCCATCATCGCCAGTTTGTTGATAACTTCCTCCAGGGACTTGCGGCCCAGGTTGCGCACCTTCATCATCTCGTCCTCGGTCTTGGAGATGAGATCCTCCACCGTGTTGATGTTGGCGCGCTTGAGGCAGTTAAAGCTGCGCACGGACAGGTCCAGCTCCTCAATGGTGAGCTCAAGCACCTTGTCCCGCTGCGCCTCGGCCTTTTCCACGACCGTGGACTTGTTGCCCATGGTCTCGGAGAGGTCGGTAAAAAGCATGAAATGGTCGCACAGGATGCGCGCTCCAAGGGAAACGGCGTCGCGGGGGGCAATCGTGCCGTTGGTCCATACCTCCAGCGTAAGCTTGTCAAAGTCGGTGAGATCCCTGACGCGGGTATTCTCGACCGTATAGTTGACCTTACGCACCGGAGTGTAAATGGAGTCTACGGGAATAACGCCGATGATGGCCTGGGCAGGCTTGTTGCGGTCTGCAGGGACATAGCCCCGGCCATGAGACAGCGTAAGCTCCATGCTGAAGTTGGCATCAGGACCCAGTGTGGCAATATGATGGTCCGGATTGAGGACCTCCACTTCGCCGTCGGACTTGATGTCGCCGGCCGTGATCTCGCCTTCGCCGTTTGCCTCGATATACACCGTCTTAACCCCTTCGCTGTGAAGCTTGGCAATGATGCCCTTCACATTGAGGACGATCTCGGTGACGTCCTCTTTGATTCCGGGGATCGTGGAAAACTCATGCTGCACACCGGCGATCTTGATGGAGGTGACCGCCGTACCGGGCAGTGAGGACAGCAGGATGCGGCGCAGAGAGTTGCCCAAAGTGGTGCCGTAGCCGCGCTCCAGGGGCTCGATCACATACTTGCCATAGGAGCTGTCGCCGGGTTGCTCCACACATTCGATGCGGGGTTTTTCGATTTCTACCATGTGTTACCCTCCTTCTTGCGGCGGACAGGCGGTCCGCCGTATCGTCTGCAGGTCTGTTGTCGAGGGTATCGGCTTACTTGGAATACAGCTCGACGATCAGATGTTCCTCGATGGGCAGGTCGATGTCTTCCCGGGCGGGGAGCGCGGTCACCTTTGCCACCAGGTTGTTCCGGTCGAAATCAAGCCACTTGGGAACCACACGGGAACCGTTCGCCTCCAGTGCAGCCTTGAACTTATCCAGGCTGCGGCTGCTCTCCTTCAGCGAGATGACCTCGCCGGGCTTGACCAGATAGGAGGGGATGTCAACCTTTTTGCCGTTGATGGAAAAATGGCCGTGACGCACCAGCTGGCGCGCCTCGGGGCGGCTCATGGCAAAGCCAAGGCGATAGACCACATTGTCCAGGCGGGACTCCAGGATGGACAGCAGGTTCTCGCCGGTGACGCCCTTGCGTCCCACGGCCATCTCATAGTACTTGCGGAACTGGCTCTCCAGCACGCCGTAGTAGCGGCGGGCCTTCTGCTTTTCACGCAGCTGCATGCCGTACTCGGACATCTTCTTGTTGCGCGCGTTACCGTGCTGGCCGGGTGCAAAGGACCGGCGGTCCAGGGCGCACTTATCGGTGTAGCAGCGGTCGCCCTTCAAAAAGAGCTTCTGTCCCTCTCTGCGGCAAAGGCGGCAGACTGCTCCGGTATATCTTGCCATATTGCTTCTACCTCCTTAAATTACACGCGGCGGCGCTTGGGCGGACGGCAGCCATTGTGGGGGATGGGCGTTACGTCCTTGATCATGGTGACCTCGAGACCCACAGCCTGCAGTGCGCGGATGGCAGCCTCACGGCCGGAACCGGGGCCCTTGACATAGACCTCGACGCTCTTCAGGCCATGCTCCATCGCAGCCTTGGCGGCCGTCTCGGCAGCCGTCTGGGCGGCATAGGGAGTGGATTTCCGGGAACCACGGAAGCCAAGTCCGCCGGAAGAAGCCCAGGAAAGGGCGTTTCCGTTGGTATCGGTCACCGTAACCATGGTGTTGTTGAAGGAGGAGCGGATATGCACGGCACCCTTCTCAATGTTCTTACGCTCACGGCGTTTTCTGACAACTTTTTTCGCCTTAGGATTTGCCATTATTCCTGTCCCTCCCTTACTTCTTCTTGTTGGCGACCGTGCGCTTCGGGCCCTTGCGGGTACGCGCGTTGGTCTTGCTGCGCTGGCCGCGCACGGGCAGGCCGCGGCGGTGACGGGTGCCGCGATAGCACCCGATCTCGGTCAGGCGCTTGATGTCCAGCGCCAGATTGCGGCGCAGGTCGCCTTCTACGGTATACTGCTTGCTGATGACTTCGCGCAGTGCGGCTTCATCAGCATCGGTGAGATCCTTTACCCGGATGTCGGGGTTGATGCCCGCTTCCTTCAGAATCTTGTTGGCGCTGGTGCGCCCGATGCCGAAGATGTAGGTGAGGCCGATCTCGATCCTCTTGTCCTTTGGCAGGTCAATGCCGGCAATTCTTGCCATATTGTCTCAGCGCCTCCTTTTAACCTTGTCTCTGCTTATGCTTGGGGTTTTCGCAAATGACCATAACTTTGCCCTTGCGCTTGATGATCTTGCATTTTTCGCACATGGGCTTCACGGACGGTCTGACTTTCATAGTGTTTTACCTCCTGTAAGCCTGTGGCCTTACTTACTGCGCCAGGTGATGCGGCCGCGGGTCAGATCGTACGGAGACATCTGGACCGTTACCTTGTCACCGGGCAGGATGCGGATAAAATTCATTCTGAGCTTCCCGGAGATGTGCGCCAGGATAATGTGCCCGTTACCGATATCCACATGGAACGTGGTATTGGGCAGGGATTCTGTGACGATCCCCTCAAGCTCGATCATATCGCTCTTTGCCAAGCGTGTTACCTCCTTGGTCACTGCTGAAATCGTCACGGAATGCTCCCAGCGCCCTTCGCAGTTCACTGTCCAGCACCGGTTCCCCGCTGCGCAGCTTTTCGATGACGGGATGCTTCCATTTCCCCACACTGGTAACATGCTTGCGCCGTTTCCGTTTGGGGCAATTCGCCTTTCTTGTCTTCCCGTCCGCCAGCAGAAGGAAATCGCCGTCCACGTCCATCACGCAGAAGAAGCTTCCCTCATCATGTCCGGCACGGGACTGCACGATCTGTCCCTGCTCGAAGTTCATCTTACAGTCCCTCGAGTACGGTGAGCACTTCCGGCTCGCCGTCGGTAATGAGGATCGTGTTTTCATAGTGAGCGGAAAGGGAACCGTCGGTGGTCTTCACGGTCCAGCCATCCTTCTGAAGGCTGATCTCCCATCCGCCCGCGTTCACCATGGGCTCCACCGCGAGGGTCATGCCCGGCATCAGCCGGGCCCCGTGGCCCGCGGGTCCGTAGTTCGGAACCTCGGGCGCCTCGTGAAGCTTGGCGCCCACGCCGTGGCCCACATAATTCCGCACCACGCTGCAGCCGTTTGTTTCCACATACTGCTGCACCGCATGGGAAATGTCCGAAACACGCTGGCCGGGATGGGCAAATTTGATACCCTCCCAAAAGCTGCGCTCGGTCACAGCGATCAGATGCTGCGCCTCGGGGCTCACCTTCCCGCAGGGGAAAGTGGCGGCGCAGTCGCCGTGAAAGCCTTCAAAAAACGCTCCCACATCCACACTGACGATGTCGCCTTCCACCAGCTTCCGGTCGCCCGGGATGCCGTGGATGACCTCATCATTCACTGAAATGCAGGCGGAACCGGGATAGCCGTTGTAATGGAGAAACGATGGAGTGGCTCCCTGCCCCTCGATGAATTTCCGCACCGCCGTATCAATTTCACGGGTGGTCACGCCGGGGAGCACCAGCTTGCCCGCGACTTCACGGGCTGCCGCGGTGATTCTCCCGGCGCGGCGCATACACTCGATCTCTCTGGAGGATTTGAGGGTGATCATCTGCATCATTGCCCCATCGCCGCCAGAACTGCCTGAAAGGTTTCTTCCGGTGTCGGCTTGTTGCCTACCGAGATCAGCAGGCCCCGCTTCTCGTAGAAGCCCTTCAAAGGAGCGGTTTCAGCATGGTAGACCTTCAGGCGGTCAAGCACCACCTCGGGCCTGTCGTCGCTGCGCTGCTGCAGCGCTCCGCCGCAGAGATCGCAGACGCCTTCCTGTTTCGGCGGCTTGCTGACCACATGGTAGGGCGCGCCGCAGGCCGTACAGACCCGGCGGCCGCTCATGCGCTTTACGATCTCCTCGTCGGAGATCTCAATGGAAATCACGTGATCAAAAAGGATCCCGGCGTTTTCCAGTGCCTCGGCCTGCGGAATGGTGCGGGGCACGCCGTCCAGAATAAAGCCATTGGCGCAGTCCGGCTCTGCCAGCCGTTCGTTGATCACGCCGATAATGACTTCATCAGGCACCAGCTTGCCGGCATCCATATATTCCTTGGCCTTGCGGCCCACGGGCGTGCCGTTCTTCACGGCCGCCCGCAGAATGTTGCCGGTGGAAATCGTGGGGATGGAAAGGTGCCTGGACAGAATTTCAGCCTGGGTGCCCTTTCCGGCACCCGGAGGGCCCAAAAGGATCAGCTTCATATCTCTGTCACCTCTTATTCCAGGAAGCCCTTGTAATGCCGCATCAGCATCTGGGATTCCAAAGATTTGACCGTCTCCAGCGCAACGCCGACCACGATGATAACCGAGGTGCCGCCGATGGCCAGGGATCTGGCGCCGATAAGATTGCCCGTAATGATGGGCGCGATGGCGATGACCGCCAGGTACAGAGCACCGAACATGGTGATCTTGTTCAGCACCTTGAACATAAAGTCCGCTGTGGGCTTGCCCGGACGGAAGCCGGGGATAAAGCCGCCGTTCTTCTTCAGATTGTTGGCAACCTCGATCGGGTTAAACTGAATGGTGGCGTAGAAATAGCTGAAGCCTACAATAAGCAGGAAGTACATGGTGATATAGGCCACCGAAGAGGAGTTAAAGAACTGAAGAAAATTGTACCAGCCGGTGCCGGGTGTCTGGGAGGAGGGTACGAACATGCCGATGGTGGCGGGCAGCGACGCGATGGACTGCGCGAAGATGATGGGAAGCACGCCGGACATGTTTACCTTCATGGGGATGTGGGTGGACTGGCCGCCGTACATCTTGCGGCCCACCACGCGCTTGGCGTACTGCACCGGAATGCGGCGCTCGGCGTTGGTGATGAAGACGATGAAGATGACGATCAGAAGGCCGCCCAGGATAAACAGCGGCACAAAGGCCGGATGGAACTTGATCAGGGTGTAGCCCGCAGAGATCTGATCCTGCGTGAGCTGCGTCCCCTTGAGATAGTTGGACACGCCGGTGATGATGGTGGAGATCATTCCGGGCACACGGGAAACGATACCGGCAAACAGGATGATGGAGATGCCGTTTCCGATCCCGAACTCGGTGATCTGCTCACCGAGCCACATGAGGAATGCGGAGCCCGAGGTGAAAGACAGGATGATCACGACGGCGGGCCAGATGCCGGGCTGCTGGATGAAGCCGTAGCTCTTGATCAGGGTATAGTAGCCGAAGCCCTGCAGCAGCGCGATGCCGACGGTGGTGTATCTGGTGATGGCTGCGATCTTCTTGCGCCCCTCTTCTCCCTCATCCTTCTGCAGCCGCTCCAGCGCGGGACTCGCGATGGTGAGCAGCTGGATGATGATGGAGCTGTTGATGTAGGGCTGGATGCTCAGCGCAAAAACTGTCGCCTGTGAAAAGGCGCTACCGCTCATGGTATTGAGCAGGCCAAAGATCGTGCCGGCCTTGGCCGAAATGGTTCTCTGGAGCAGTTCCGTGTTGATGAAAGGCACGGGGATCGCGGCACCCAAACGGAAGATAAGCAGTGCAAAGATGGTAAAAAGGATCTTCTTTCTCAGCTCAGGAATCTTCCAGGCATTACGAAAGGTCTGTATCACCTTTATACCACCTCTGCCTTTCCGCCTGCCGCTTCGATCTTCTCTCTGGCAGAAGCGGAAAATGCAGAGGCACGAACGGTAAGCTTTTTGTTCAGGCTGCCGTTGCCGAGCACCTTGACGCCATATTCACACTTGGAGAGGATACCCGTTTCCAGCAGGTCGCAAACATTAACCGTAGCGCCATCCTCAAATTTGTTAAGAACGGTGAGATTGATGGTTTCAAAGGGCTTTGCAAAGATATTGTTGAAGCCGCGCTTGGGAAGACGGCGTACCAGGGGCATCTGTCCGCCTTCGAAGCCGACGCGGATGCTGCCGCCGGAACGGGCCTTCTGGCCCTTGCTGCCGCGGCCGGCGGTCTTGCCGTTGCCGCTGCCGTTGCCGCGGCCCTTGCGCTTGGCAACATGGGTGGAGCCGGGCGCGGGAGAAAGTTTATGCAGATTCATTACGCGCACCTCCTTACTTTTCCTCGGCGACCTGAAGCAGGTAACCGATATGGGCGAGCTTGCCCCGGGTGGCGGGGTTGTCGGGCTGTACGGTGGTATCACCGATTTTACGGAGCCCAAGCGCTTCGGCTGTCGCCTTGTGCTTGGCGATGCGTCCGTTCAGGCTCTTGACCAGCTTAATGTTGAGATTCGCCATTGTCGTCAGCCCTCCTTAACCTATGATCTCTTCCACGCTCTTACCACGGATGCGTGCCACTTCGGCCGGACCGCGGAGCGCCTTCAGGCCCTCCATGGTGGCGGTGACCACGTTCTGCGGATTGTTGGAGCGCAGGCACTTCGTGCGGATATCCTTGATACCGGCAGCCTCGAGCACGGCACGCACGGGGCCGCCGGCGATGACGCCGGTACCGGGTGCTGCGGGCTTCAGGAGGACGCGGCCGGCGCCGAACTCGCCGAGCACCTCGTGGGGGATGGTGGTGCCGGAGAGGGTGATCTTCACCATGTTTTTCTTGGCGTCTTCAATGCCCTTGCGGATCGCTTCGGGCACCTCGCTCGCCTTGCCCAGGCCAAAGCCCACTTTGCCTTTTTCGTCGCCGACGACGACCAGAGCGGCAAATTTAAAGATACGGCCGCCCTTAACCGTCTTGCTGACGCGGTTGAGGGAAACAACCTTTTCCGTGAACTCGCTGGGTTCTCTTTCAAATCTTGCCATAGTTATATTTCCTCCTCCCCTTAAAATTCCAGGCCGCCCTCACGGGCGCCCTCGGCAAGGGCTTTCACCCGTCCGTGGTACAGGTAACCGCCGCGGTCGAATACGACTGCCTCGATGCCCTTGTCCTTGGCGCGCTGAGCAAGCACCTGGCCGACTTTCTTGGCCGACTCGCAGTTGCTGCCCTTGCCGTCGAAATCCTTATCCATGGAGGAAGCGGATACCAGGGTGAGCCCGTTGGTATCGTCGATGATCTGTGCATAGATGTTGGCCTCGCTGCGGAACACGTTGAGGCGGGGTCTCTCGGGCGTGCCGGAAACCTTGCTACGCACACGCTTGTGGCGGTGGATACGCTGAGCTTTCGTATTGGGTCTGTTGATCATAGTGGCACACCTCCTTATTTCTTCTTGACGCCGGTCTTGCCTTCCTTGCGGCGGATGACCTCGTCAGTATATTTGATGCCCTTGCCCTTGTAAGGCTCAGGCGGTCTTTTCTCTCTGACCTCAGCGGCGAACTGGCCGACCTTCTGCTTGTCGGGGCCGCTGATCACGATCTTGTTGGGGGACGGCACATCGATGGTGATGTCTTCCGGCTCCTCCATGATGACCTGATGGGAGAAGCCGATGTTCATGACCAGCTTCTTGCCGTCCTTCGCAACTCTGTAGCCCACGCCGTTGACATCCAGCTCACGCTTGAAGCCTTCGGTCACGCCGACCACCATGTTGTTGAGCAGGGAACGGGTCAGGCCGTGGAGCGCACGGGTCTCCTTGGCATCATTGGACCGGGTAACAGAGACCACGGTGCCTTCCTGCTCGATGGTGACGACGCTGGAAAGCTGCTTCGTAAGGGTTCCCTTGGGGCCCTTTACAGTGACCAGGTTGCCTTCCGCCACGTTGACATCCACACCGGTAGGGAGATGGATGGGCATTCTTCCGATTCTCGACATTTTAATCTCCCCTCCTTACCATACGAATGCAAGGACCTCGCCGCCGACATGAGCCGCACGTGCAGCTTTATCGGTCATGACGCCCTTGGATGTGGATACGATGGCGATTCCGAGACCGCGCAGGACGCGGGGCAGCTCTTCGGCTCCCGCATAGACCCGCAGACCGGGCTTGGAGACACGACGAAGGCCGGTAATGACCTTCTCTTTGCCGGGGTTGTACTTCAGGGTGATGCGGATGACTCCCTGAGTGCCGTCGTCGATGATCTGGAAGTTCTTGATGTAGCCCTCATCAAGCAAGATCTGCGCAACGGACTTCTTCATGTTGGACGCGGGAACGTCCACCGTGTCATGCTTGGCGTTGTTCGCGTTGCGGACGCGGGTGAGCATATCCGCAATGGGATCCGTAATGTGCATGAGTGTTACCTCCTTTTAAGGTTACAAGCGCTTGCTTGTATAGGCGGCAAGGTATCGGGGCTCGGCGGCCCCGACCTTTTAGCCGTCTTTCCGGCACCTGCCGGGAAAACACGCGGGAGAGGCTTACCAGGATGCCTTCTTGACACCCGGGATCTGGCCCTTGTGGGCTAATTCGCGGAAACAGATACGGCAGATGCCGTAGTCGCGCAGATAGGCGTGAGGGCGGCCGCAGATCTTGCACCGGTTGTAGCTCCGGGTGGAGAACTTGGGCTCTCTCTGCTGCTTGAGGATCATTGCTTTCTTAGCCATTATACGTTCTCCTCCTTAGCTGCGGGCAAAGGGGGCGCCGATCAGCTCCAAGAGCTCCTTCGCCTCCTCGTCGGTCTTGGCGGTCGTGCAGATCACGATGTCCATGCCGCGGATCTTGTCGATCTTGTCATAGTCGATCTCGGGGAAAATGAGCTGCTCCTTGATGCCCAGGGCGTAGTTGCCGCGGCCGTCAAAGGAGTTGCCGTTAATCCCGCGGAAATCGCGGACACGGGGCAGGGCCACGTTGAACAGGCGGTCCAGGAACTCCCACATGCGGTCGGCGCGGAGGGTGACCTTTGCGCCAATGGGCATGCCCTCACGGAGCTTGAAGTTTGCCACGGACTTCTTGGCCTTGGTGACGACCGCCTTCTGGCCGGTGATGGTGTTCAGGTCGTTTACCACGGCCTCCATGACCTTGGCGTTGTCTCTGGCCTCGCCGCAGCCCACGTTGACCACGATCTTGTCGATCTTGGGGATCTGCATGGGGCTCTTGTAACCGAACTTGGTCATCAGAGCGGGAGCAACTTCCTGCTGATATTTGGTCTTCAAATTAGGCATTTTCGTTTACTCCTCTCTCTCAGATTTCGGCGCCGCATTTTTTGCAGACGCGGACCTTCCTGCCGTCGGGAAGGATCTTGTAGGCAGGACGGGTGGGTTCTTCACATTTGGGGCAGACGCGCATCACCTTGCAGGCGTACAGGGGGGATTCCTTCTTGATGATGCCGCCCTCTTCTCCCTGTCTGCGCGGCTTGGTGTGGCGGGAGACGACGTTGACCTTCTCCACAACGACCTTGCCTTCCTTCGGGGAGACAGACAGGACCTTGCCGCACTTGCCCTTGTCCTTGCC
>CAZVHV010000003.1:0-21929 GCA_964627025.1 uncultured Oscillospiraceae bacterium
TGCGGTCCTCCATCAGCGCGTCCATGCCTTTTTCGATGAGCCGCTCGGTGCGGGTATCGATGGAGGAGGTGGCCTCGTCCAGGATCATCACCGGCGGATCGGCCACGGCCGCCCTGGCGATGGCCAGCAGCTGGCGCTGGCCCTGGGAGAGGTTGCCCCCGTCCCCCGTGACCATGGTCTCGTAGCCCTGCGGCAGGCGGCGGATGAACGAGTGGGCGTTGGCGCTTTTGGCCGCGGCGACGCACTCCTCGTCGGTGGCGTCCAGCCGGCCGTAGCGGATGTTGTCCATCACCGTGCCGGTGAAGAGGTGGGTATCCTGCAGCACCGCGCCCAGCGAGCCGCGCAGGGAGTCCTTCCGGATCTCCCGGATGTCGATGCCGTCGTAGGTGATGACGCCGCCCTGGATCTCATAAAAGCGGTTGATGAGGTTGGTGATGGTGGTCTTGCCCGCGCCGGTGGAGCCCACGAAGGCGATCTTCTGCCCCGGCTTGGCGTACACCGACACCCGCTTTAACACCGGCTTGCCCTCCACATAGGAGAAATCCACGTCGGTCAGCCGGACGTCCCCCTTCACCTCCACCAGCTCGAAGGAGCCGTCGGCCCGCGGTCTTTTCCACGCCCACGTATGGCAGTGCGTTCCGTCGGTGCGTTCCCTGAGGGCGCCGTCCTTCTCCCGCACGGCGCGCACCAGAGTCACCGTGCCCCCGTCGGTCTCGGGCTCGCTGTCCATCACGGCGAAGATGCGCTCCGCGCCGGCGAGGGCCGAGAGCAGGGCGGCGAGCTGCTGGGAGATCTGGCTCATGGGCTGGGCCACCTGCCTGGAGAGGGTGAGGAAGAGTACGAATCCGCCCACGTCAAAGCCCGCCACGATGGCGAGCAGGCCGCCGAAGGCGGCGGTGATGGCGTAGCCGACGTTCATCAGGGCGATGGACAGGGGCATGAGGGAGGACGAATAGAAATTCGCCTCCATCGCGGCGTCGCGGTAGTCGTTGTTCAGGTGGCTGAAGGCCTCCTTGGCCCGTTTCTCATGGGTGAAGGCCTTGACCACTTTAAGCCCCTCGATCATCTCCTGGATGTTGCCGTTGACCTTGCCCAGGGTCTGCTGCTGCCGGCTGTAATACTTCCGGCTCCGGCCGCCGAACACCTTGAACACCGCGAAGTTGGCCGCGAGGGTGAGGATGGTGGCGAGGAACAGGACGGGGCTGACGTACAGCATGACGGCGATGATGCCCACGAACATCAGCAGGCTGGACAGCAGGGTGATCACGCTCTGCTCCAGCGCCATCTGCACGTTGTCGGCGTCGTTGGAGAAGCGGCTCATCAGCTCGCCGTGCGTATGCCGGTCGAAGTAGGAAAGCGGAAGCTCCTGCAGCCGGTCGAACAGGTCGCGGCGCAGGCGGTTCACGCCCCGCTGCGCCAGCTGGGCCATGATGGCCGACTGGGCGTAGACGGCCGCGGCGCCCAGCAGGTAGAGGCCGAGCAGCCGGGCGAGATCGGCGGCGAATTGGCCGGGCGAGGGATAGGCCCCTCTGATCAGGTTGTTGATGATGATGCGGCCGGAAAAATACGACCCCGCCAGGTTTCCGACCACCGAGAGGATTAGGCAGAGGGCCACCGCCGCCAGCAGGAGCCTGTGCCGGGTGAGATAGCCCATCAGGCGCAGCACGGTCTTTTTCGTGTTCTTCGGTTTCTGGTAGCCGCCGCGCGGGGCGGCGCCGGGCCCTCTGGGCAGGTTGATCTGACTCCGCTCCGCCATTAGTCCCGCACCCCTTCCTGCTGCGACGCATAGATTTCCTGGTAAATTTCGTTGTCCGCCATCAGCGCGTCGTGGCTGCCGATGCCGCTGATCTTCCCCTCGTCCAGCACGAGGATCTCGTCGGCGTAGCGCACCGAGCTGATCCGCTGGGCGATGATGATGACCGTGGTCCCGCTGAGGTTCTCGCGGAAGGAGGCCCGGATCTTCGCCTCGGTCGCCGAGTCCACCGCGCTGGTGGAGTCGTCCAGGATCAGGATGGCCGGCTTTTTCAGCATGGCCCGGGCGATGCAGAGCCGCTGCTTCTGCCCGCCCGAGACGTTGACGCCGCCCTGCTCCAGATAGGTGTCGAACCCCTCGGGGAAGGACATGATGAAGTCGTACGCCTGCGCGTTCTTCGCCGCCTGCACCAGCTCCTCCTCGGTCGCGTCCTCCTTGCCCCAGAGGAGGTTTTCCCGGATGGTCCCGGAAAAGAGGAGGTTGTTCTGCAGCACCATGCCGATGCGCGCGCGCAGGTCCTCCACCGGGTAGTCCCGCACGTCCAGGCCGTCCACCAGAACGCTGCCCGAGGTGACGTCGTAGAACCGGGGGATGAGGTTCACCAGCGAGGACTTGCCGGTGCCGGTGCCGCCCACGATGGCCAGGAATCTGCCGGGCGCGACCGAAAAGCTGACGTCGGTGAGCACGCGGTCGCCGCTGCCCGAGGCGTTGTATTTAAAGGAGACGCCGCGGAACTCCACCGCGCCGCGCGGGGCGGGGAGGGCCGCCCCGTCTTCGGGCGAGCCGTCCCTGATCGAGGGCTCGGCGTCCAGCACTTCGCAGATGCGCCGCGCGCTCGCCTGCGCCCGGGTCAGCTGGAGGAGGCTCATGGCCATCATCATGATGCTCATGAGGATGAGGAAAATGTAAGTAAGGAAGGAGGACAGGTCGCCGATGAGCAGGTCGCCGCCCATCACCATCTGCCCGCCCAGCCAGAGCACGCCCACGGTGGCGGCGTAGAAGCAGAGCATCATGATGGGCTGGAGGAACACGATGCGCATCGCGACCGCCAGCGCGGCTTTGGTGAGGGCGTCGTTGGCCGCCATGAACTTGGTCTTCTCATAGCCGCTCCGGACAAAGGCCTTGACCACCCGGATGGCGACGAGGTTCTCCTGCACGGTGTCGTTGAGGCCGTCGATCCTGCGCTGCATGACCCCGAACAGCCTGCTGGAGATCTTCATCAGCACGCCGATGGAGAAGGCCATGAGGGGCACCGCCAGCATCAGCACCACGGCCAGCCGCGCGTTGATGGAGATGGCCACGGCCAGGGCCACCGTCAGCATCACCGGCGCCCGCGTGAGGACGCGCAGCCCCATGGTCACCAGGAGCTGGAGCATGTTCACGTCGTTGGTCATGCGGGTGATGAGGGAGGCGGAGGAGAAGCGGTCGATGTCGGCGAAGGAAAAGTCCTGCACCTTCTCGAACAGCTCCCGGCGCAGGTTGGCGCCGAAGCCCTGCCCGACGGTGGAGGCGAATTTGGCCGCCGTCACGCCGCATACCATGGAGATCGACGCCAGCAGCAGCATGATGCCGCCGTTTCTGAGGATATACGGCATGTTGTCTCCGGCGATGCCCACATCCACGATCCCCGCCATGAGCCGGGGGAGGATCAGCTCGCACGTCACCTCCAGGATGATGAGCAGGGGTGTGAGCATCGCGTATTTCTTGTACTGCCCGATATACGGGCTCAGCTTTTTGAGCATTCAGGTCCGTCCTTTCCCGGGAGCGAGCGGCGCCTCCCGGATCATCTGCAACGTGATTGGTCTGCATGTTGACTTATTTTAAGCGCGCGCCCTCCCGCTGTCAAGCCGTCGGCCCAAAAAGCCCCCTTAGAACGGGCGTTTGACTTTCCGGTGGGCGTATGTTATGATGAAAGATACAAAAAATGAAAGGGGTCTGCCGCGATGAAACGGCTCACGGAAAAGCAACAGCAGATCTATGATTATATCCTGACGTTTACCGAAGAATACGGCTACCCCCCCTCGGTGCGGGAGATCGGCCAGGCCGTGGGCCTCAAGTCTCCCTCCACCGTCCACTTTCATATGAAGGGACTCCGGGCCGCCGGCCTGATCCAGCAGGCCGAGGGAAAGACCCGGGCCATCACGGTGACGGGCGGCGACGCGCGGGCCCGCCGGAACCAGGTGCCCCTCCTGGGCAACGTGGCCGCCGGCGCCCCCATCCTGGCCGAGGAGTGCGTCGAGGACTACCTCACCTTCGACACCGGGGGGCAGGAGAGCGAGCATTTCGCCCTCCGGGTGCGCGGCGAGTCCATGCTGGGCGCCGGCATCCTCCCCGGCGATCTCGTCATCGTCCATCAGCAGCAGGACGCGCACAACGGCGAGATCGTGGTCGCCCTCTTTGAGGACGAGGCCACGGTGAAGACCCTGCACCGGAAGGGCGGCCAGACCTGGCTCATGCCCGAGAACGACGATTACGAGCCCATCGACGGCACCCGCGCTCAGATCCTCGGCAAGGTGGTCGCCGTCGTACGGCGCTACTGAGTCCGCGCGATGGACCTGATCTCTTTCGACACCCCCGTGGGGCGCCTCGCCCTCGCGTCCGGGCACGGCGCGATTTCCCGGGTCTTTTTCCCGGACGAGCCGTTCCCGGAGGCCCCGGAACGGGAGACGCCCCTGCTGGCCGAGGCGAGGCGCCAGCTTCTGGACTATTTCGCGGGAACGCGCACCGTGTTCCGTCTTCCGCTCGCCCCCGCGGGCACCCCGTTCCAGGCGTCCGTATGGCGGGCGCTTTCGGACATCCCCTACGGCGAGACGCGGACCTACGGGGCGGTCGCCGCCGCCGTGGGCAGTCCCCGCGCGGCGCGGGCCGTGGGCGGTGCGCTCCACCGCAACCCCATTCCCATTTTCATCCCGTGCCACCGCGTGGTGGGGGCCGACGGCAGCCTCACCGGCTTCGGCGGCGGACTGGAACTCAAACGGAACCTGCTTTTCCTGGAACAAAGAAAGGAGACCGCACCATGAAACACCTGCTTCGCTCAAGCAAACGCTACCTCAGAAACATGGACCTCACCGACATGGCCCTGCTCAAGCTCTGCCTCATCTCGTTCGGCGCCCTGATCGGCCTGTGCATCCCGTCAAGATCCAGAAAATGTGCCGCCCTCCTCGCCGGGCTCCTGTTCGGCGGCACCTATCTCCCCCTGATGGCCAAACTTTTCCCCACCCTGTGGGAAGACGAGGACCTGGAGGACTGATCCCGCGCATCACCGGAAAAGGCGCGTGCCGTTCCCGTCGGACGGCACGCGCCTTCTTGCGCTTTTTTCCACATTCGGTCAGTACTGATAGGTGCCTCCGCCGATGAATTCCCGGAGCAGGGACTTCGGGGGCACCAGCGCCGGGTCGAGGCATTCGAACGGCTTGAAGGCCGCGAGCAGCTCCAGCACCTCGAGGTGCTCCCGGTTCTCCTCGGCCAGCGCCGCGAGCATGGAGCGGGCGTAATTTTTCATCACCGAGACCTCATAGGGTAGGGACGAGTCGAACAGGATGTTCGCGCGGGTCCGGAAGGGCGAGATGTAAAGCTTTTCCCCGCGGCGGATATTTTCCCACATGCCCAGCGTTTCGGAAATGCCGGTGCCGCGGAAGTTGAGGTCGCGCACGGCCCTGCGCATCAGGCGCATCCAGGTGCCCTTAAAGCGGAGCTCCTCCCCCTCGTTGACGTTGGAGCGGGCCGAGACGTAGATCCCCGTCGCCTCGGGGTGCCGCCCGAAGATGTCGTCGTTGAGGGCGTGGATGCCCTCGAAAATGGCGATCTCGTTCCGGTTCAGGCGCAGGGGCCTGCCCCGGTCGCGGTTGCGCTTCTGGCGGGGGAACTCGAATTTGGGGACGATGACCTCCTCCCCTTTGGCCAGGGCGGCGAAGTGCGCGTTGAGCAGCTTGGTGTCCAGGATTTTCGGGGACTCGTAGTCGATCTCCCCCGACTCGGTGCGCGGGGCGGTCTCGCGGTCGATGTCGAGAAAGTAATTGTCGATGGAGATGGTGTGCGCGTTGACGCCCCGACGCTCCAGCTCCTCCTCGAGCTTCAGGGCCGTCGTGGTCTTGCCCGAGCCGGAGGGGCCGGCAAGCAGGACGAGCGGACTGCGGGGCAGATTGGCGATGATCTGATCGGCGGCGGCCGCGACGCGTTCCTGGAAGCGGAGGTCGCTCTCCTCCAGGAATCCGACCGGATCATGCTTGATGCGGGCGTTGATCTCGCTGAGCTGATAGGCCATGCTCAACCTCCTGTTATCAAAAAATCTCTGCTTTCGCCGCGGCGATCTTCGCGCTGTCGCGGATATACTCCTGCGGGTACTTGGGGTTGGAGAGGCGCGTGATGCGCCCCGTCGCGGGGTCCACCAGCTTGGTGACCCCGCCCGCGCCCAGGGAGAGGATGGTGTGGAGCTCCTCCATCATGCAGATGTTGTAGACGCTCTCGAAGCCCGGCCTGCACCAGCCGACGTTTTCAAAGGAGCCGGACATGAATTTCTGCCGGTAGAGATAATAGGGGCGGTAGCCCGCCTCCCGCAGCGCGCTCCAGGCGTAGTCCAGCATGGCCGCCACGGCCGCGCCGTCCGGAAGACGGCCCCCCTCCTCCATGAGGCGGGAGCCCTTCTTCAGCGCCAGGGTGTGGACGGTGACGTTCTCGGGCGAAAGGGCGAGCACCCGGTCCAGCGACCGGCAGAAGCCGTCGAGGGTGTCCTCCGGCAGGCCCGCGATCAGGTCCATGTTGACGCAGGGGATGCCCGAGGCGCGCACCAGATCGCAGGCCGCGAGGATCTCGCCGGCCGTGTGCGCCCGGCCCATGGCGCGCAGCACCGCGTCGTCCATGGACTGGGGATTGACCGAGACCCGGTCGCCGCCGTGCGCCGCGATGGCCGCCAGCTTTTCGACCGTGATGGTGTCGGGCCGGCCCGCCTCCACGGTGAACTCCGCGCAGCGGGACAGGTCGAAGGCGCGCCGCAGCCGCTCCATCAGGGCGGCGAGCTGTCCGGCCGACAGGGTGGTGGGGGTGCCGCCGCCGATGTAGACCGACTTCACCGTGCGTCCGGCGCGGCGCACGGCCTCGCCCGCGGCGTCGATCTCCCGGAAGAGGGCGTCGAGGTACGGCTCCACCAGCCTGAGGGCGCCGCCCACGGCCGCCGAGATGAAGGAACAGTAGGCGCACCGGGTCGGGCAGAAGGGGATGCCGACATAGAGCGAGATCTCCCCGGGGCGGAGCGCCGCCTTCACCGCCAGGCTCGCGCGGGCGCAGTCCATGGCCAGCCGGCGGCGGGGGCCGGAGACCCGGTACCGCTCCCGGAGCATCCGCTCGGCCTGCGCCGGGGTCGCGCCCTTCTCCATCGCCCGCGTGGGGAGCTTCACCGGCCGCACGCCGGTCAGCGCGCCCCAGGGCGGCTCGGCGCCCAGCAGCTCGGTGGCCGCGCGGTAGAAGGCCGTCCGGATGATGCGCTGGAGGGCGCGGTCCTCGGACAGCCGGTCGGCAAGCTCGCCGGTCCGGGTCCGGCACACACGGCGGCAGCGCCTGCCGCCCGCCGAGACCTCGGCCGACGCGGTGGCCCAGGTCATTCCCCGGGAAAGGGCGACCCTCGCCCAGCTCTCGTCCTCCGCCGGCGGCGCGGCCGGATACTCGGGCCGCTCGGCGGGGAAAAGGGTGAGCATCATCTGCTCCACGGCATATTTATAGTCGTGCCCGGTGAGGTAGAGTTTCATGCGCGCCTATCTGCCCGCCGCTTCCCGCATGAAGTAGTTGCTCTTCCGCTCCTTCTCCAGCGTGCTCAGGGCCTCGTGCCCGGGGCAGACCTGATAGTCGCCGGGCAGCGCGGCCAGCCGGCGGAGGGACTCCATGATCTCCTCGTAGCTGCCGCCCTCCAGGTCGGTGCGGCCCATGGAGCCGCAGAACAGGGTGTCGCCGGTGAAGAGGACGTCCTGCACCCGCAGCACCACCGAGCCCTTGGAGTGGCCCGGGGTGTGCATCACCTCGACGGTGAGCGAGCCGACCGTGACGGTGTCGCCCTCGTCCCAGAATACCCGCCCGTCGATATAGGGCAGCTTCACAAACGGCGGGTGTTTCTCCTCGGACGCGTCGGCCCGGTGGATATAGATGGGGACCTCGGGGAAGGCGGCGTGGATGGCCGGCACCGCCCCGGTGTGGTCGTAATGGCCGTGGGTCAGGAAAATGTCCCTGATCTCCAGGCCCATCTCCCTGACCGCGCCGAGCACGGCGGGCGCGTCGTCGCCCGGATCGATGACGGCGCAGACCCCGGCCTTCTCATCTCCCAAAATATAGCAGTTGGTGCCGATGGCGCCGAGCTGCATCACACGAACGATCATAGTCCTGCACTCCTTTACAATATGTCGGTATCCAGAATCAGTGTCACGGGGCCGTCGTTGACCGAACGGACCGCCATGTCGGCGCCGAACACGCCGTGCTCCGGCGGAAAGCCGCGCTGCGCGCACTCCGCCAGAAACCGCTCGTACAGCGGGACGGCCGTTTCCGGCCGGGCCGCGCCGGTAAAGCCCGGACGGCGGCTTTTGCAGTCGGCGTAAAGGGTGAACTGGGAGATCACCAGCAGGGCCCCGCCCGCCGCCTCCAGGCTGAGGTTCATCTTTCGGTTTTCGTCCTCGAAGACCCGCAGCCCGCAGATGCGGTCGGCCAGCCTGACCGCATGCGCCTCGGTGTCCCCGGTCCCGACGCCGAGCAGGACCAGAAAGCCCCGGCCGATGGCCCCCACCGTCTTTCCGTCGATCGCCACCGACGCCTCGCTCACCCTTGTGACCACCGCTCTCATAGCCCTGTTCTCCTTACGGTTCCTGCAATTTGTAATAGTATACATGTTATTTCCTGTCCAGTCAACGAAAACCCGGCCCTGCGCCAGGCGGCAAAAACGGAGCCGCCTCAGCACCCTGAGGCGGCTCCGTCCGGCCCGCGGCCCTATCCGATAAAGTCTTTGACCAGCGCGTTGAAGCGCTCGGGCTCTTCGAAGAACATCAGATGGCCCCGTTCCTCAAAGATCTCCAGCCGGGAGCCCTTGATCTGCTCGTTGCTCCAGACCTGGGATTTCCAGTTGATGAAGCTCTTCCGGCCGCACACGATCAGCGCCGGGATATTGATGGTGGGGATGACGTCGCGCCAGTCGTTCAGCCAGTGGGCGAAGGCCAGCCGGGCGGTGTACTCGGCGGGCATTTTGAGGTTCTCCTGGACGAGGAACTCGTTTTCCTCCGCCGGGATCTCCATGGTCAGGATGCCGGCGATCAGCTGCCGGATGAAGGCCGGCTTGTCCGCCCGGATCGCCGCGCAGTTGGCGAGCAGCTCCTCATAGGTCCACAGACCCACCTCGTTCTCCTCGGTCTTCAGCAGCCAGCCCGGCTCGTCCACCAGGACCATTTTCGCCAGGCGCTCCGCGCCGAACAGATCCCAGTAGCTCCAGATCACCGAGCAGCCCATCGACCAGCCGAGGATGGCGACGTCCCGGAGGTCCAGGCCGACGATCAGGTCGTGGATGTCCTTCGCGAAGCGCGAGAGCCTGTAGCCGTGGCTGGGCTTGTCCGATTCGCCGTGCCCCCGGAGATCGACGGCGATTACCCGGTAATCCCCGCTCAGCGCCGGGATGTTCTTTTTGAATGCCGCGCCGGACTGCGTCCAGCCGTGGATCATCACGAGCGGCCTGCCCGTCCCCGCTTCCCAATAGTGCAGCCGTGTGCCGTCGCTGACGGTGAAATACTTGGATTCCATGATGCTGTTGCTCATGCTGATTTGCTCCTTTCTGTTCTGTCTGTTTCCAGCCTGTGCCGCCAAAACGGGGATTTCCTCACCTCCATCCTTCCCCCGCGCAAAGGGCGGTATCGTGCTCTTTTTTGCACAATTAAACGGAACCATACCCTTCTGTTTTTTCCGGGTGCGAAAAACTTTGGGGCCCGCGCAGGGTTTTCTTTGCATTTTCCCCCTGCGGAGCGTAGAATATTTTTTACATGCCCATGTGCGCATGTTTCATCCATTTTATGATATCCCTGTACCGGGTCTTCCTTAACGGAGATAAATTTTGCTCAATTGGATTGTAGGCCCGCGCGGGCGATCTGTCAAGCATATTTTTACGCGTCCGGACCCGGCGGCAGGGAGGAGGTATCCATCATGCAGTTAGTTGCTTTGGCCGGCGACCTCGGCCCGAAATGGTTCCACGCCGCGCTGCGCGCGCTGGTCCTGATCGCGAAATCCAAGGACATCCTGACCAGCACGCAGATCGCGGAAGCGCTGGGGAGCGAGAGCACGTTCCTCCGGAAAATCCTCATCCGGCTGGCAAAGGAGAACCTGGTCGTCTCTTACCCCGGACGCTACGGGGGCTACGCGCTCGGGCGGCCCGCCGGCGAGATCCGGGTGCTGGACGTCTATCAGGCTTTGGTCCTCACCGCGCCGACGCCCTATTACTCGGTCCCGTCCACCGGGTCGGAGTATTACATCTCCCTGATCATCACGAAGGCCGAGAAGGCCTTTCAGTCGGTGCTGCAGGATTTTACCATCGAGGAGCTGATGGGCGAGGCGTGAGCCCCCTCAGCCCCGCCGGCGGAACGCGCGCTTCAGGGACCAGACCGCCGTGTCCATCGCGTGCCGGCTGATCTCCGCGTCGGGCACCTCCAGCTCAAAGCCATGGATGCCGCCGGGATACAGCGAGAACCCCGTGGGGATGCCCGCCTGCGCCAGCCGGGTGATGTACGCGATGGTCTCGTCGCGGTGCGGGTCCAGGTCCCCGACATAGGAATAGCAGGGGGGCAGGCCGGAAAAATCGGTCGCCCGGCCCGGGGCCGCGTAGGGGGAGATGTCGTCCCGGTCCTCGTGGCCCTTTCCCAGATAGAGGTCCCAGATCTTTTTGCAGGAATCGCAGTTGAGGGCCCGGGGATCGGTGAACTCCCGGCTGGACGGGGTCCGCAGCCGGTCGTCGATGGTGGGGGCCAGCGGCATCTGAAGCACCAGCTTCGGCCCGCCGCGGTCGCGCGCCATCATGGACACCGCGATGGTCAGCCCTCCCCCGCAGCTCAGGCCGGTCACCGCGAGGCGCCCGGGGTCCACCCCCAGCGCCCCGGCGTTGGCCGCCAGCCACAGCAGGGCGGCGTAGCAGTCCTCATAGGCGGCGGGCGCGGGGTCCTCGGGCGCCAGGCGGTAGGCGGGGGAGAGGATCACGCAGCCCACTTCCTTCACATACTTGTAGCAGGTCGCGTCCTCGTGCGCGGGGCTGCCGATGACGTAGCCGCCGTAATGCAGGTACAGCAGGCCGGGCAGCGCCCCGCTCCGCTCCCTCGGCGCGTAGATCCGAACCGGAATTTCAGGCGCGCCCTCCGGCCCCGGGATGCTCCGCTCGGTCACGGCGACCGCCGGGTCGGGCGGCGTGGGGACGACCGGAAAAATGATGTCCCGCCCGATTTTCCGGATGATGGTCTCGTTGCTCCACGCGCCCAGATAGGCGGGCGGCTCGGTCAGGACCCTCAGAAACTCCGGGTCCAGCCGCTCTTCCAGATAGGTGTCTCCCATGCTCCGCTTCCTTCCTTTCCGGCCCCGGCCGCGCCGGAGCGTTCGTTCGGAATGGATTATAGACCGCCGCACGGGCGGTTGTCAAAGCCCCCCGCCGTTCTCCCGGCATACAGTTGTCATGCATGCCGAAAAATGATATAATAACCTGAAAATCTATCCTGCCAACGGAGGAACCATTTTGAACCGAGAAACGACACAGGTCTCCGAAGAAAGCATCGCGCGCCAGCTGGCGTACTGCGCCCGGGTGCGCGAGATGAACGAAGCCCTTCCGGCGCGGCCGCTGGCCTTCGTGGACACCTACGGCTGCCAGCAGAACGAGGCCGATTCCGAACGCCTGCGGGGCTGGCTGGCCGAAATGGGCTACGCCTTCACCGGGGACGAGCAGGACGCCGACGTCATCGTCATCAACACCTGCGCGGTGCGCGAGCACGCCGAGCTGCGGGTGCTGGGCAACGTGGGCGCCCTGACCCACACCAAACGGAAAAAACCCGGCCAGATCATCTGCCTGTGCGGCTGCATGATGCAGGAGCCCCACATGGCCGAAAAGATCAAAACCTCCTTCCGCCACGTGGACCTGGTCTTCGGCCCCCACGTCCTCTGGCGCTTCCCGGAATTCCTCTCCCGCATCCTGACCCGCCGGGGCCGCATTTTTGAAACGGCCGACGATCCCGGCTCCATCGCCGAGGGCATCCCCGTGGTGCGGCAGAACGGCATCCGGGCCTGGGTCTCCATCATGTACGGCTGCAACAACTTTTGCTCCTACTGCATCGTCCCCTACGTCCGCGGGCGGGAGCGCAGCCGCGACCCCGAGATCATTTTGAACGAGGAGCGGGAGCTGGCCGCGGCGGGCTCCAAGGAGATCACCCAGCTGGGCCAGAACGTCAACTCCTACGGAAAAGACCTCGGCGGGGACATGGACTTTTCCGCCCTGCTGAAGGCCGTGAACGACGCGGAGGGGGACTTCCTCATCCGCTTCATGACCAGCCACCCCAAGGACGCCTCCCTGCGCCTGTTCGACACCATGGCGGGCTGCGAAAAGGTCGCCCCCCACCTCCACCTTCCGTTCCAGGCGGGCAGCGACCGGGTGCTCGCGGCCATGAACCGGGGCTACACCAAGGCCGGCTACCTGGCCCTGATCGACGCCCTGCGCGCCCGCATCCCCGACATCGTGCTCACCTCGGACGTCATCGTGGGCTTCCCCGGCGAGACGTCCGAAGAGTTTGAGGACACCCTGGACCTGCTGCGCCGGGTCCGGTACGACGCCCTCTTCACCTTCCTCTACTCCCCGCGGACCGGCACCCCCGCCGCCGCCCTGCCCGACCCCATGCCCCGGGAGGAGAAGGCGGCCAACTTCCAGCGGCTGGTGGACCTGCAGAACGAGATCTCGGCCGAGAAGCACGCCGCCTATGTGGGCAGGACCGTCCGCTGCCTGATCGACGGGCTCAGCGAGGACCCGCGCAACAACCTGAACGCCCGCACCGCCGGCGGACGCCTGGTCCATCTCACCGGCGACCCCGCGCTGGTGGGGCGCTACGCGATGGTACGCATCGCCTCCGCCTCCACCTGGGCGCTGTTCGGCGAGCTGGCGTAGGAGGCCCGCCTTCCCCATTGTACCCACGCCCTCCCGGGCGGAAAAGGAGACCGCCGTATGGCTGAGCTGACCCCCATGAAACGTCAATATTTGGACATGAAGCAGCGCTGCCCCGACTGCCTTCTGTTTTTCCGTCTGGGCGATTTTTACGAGCTGTTCGACGACGACGCCCTGCTGGCCTCGCGCGAGCTCGACCTCACCCTCACGACCCGCGACCGCAACAAGCCCGAGGAGGAGCGCACCCCCATGTGCGGCGTGCCCTACCACTCGGCCGACTCCTATATCGCCCGGCTCATCGCCAAGGGCTACAAGGTGGCCATCTGCGAGCAGACCGAGGACCCCGCCCTCGCCAAGGGGCTGGTCGACCGGGACGTGATCCGCATCGTCACGCCCGGCACCGTCATCGCCGCCTCCATGCTGGAGGAGGGGCGGAACAACTATATCTGCGCCGTTTACCGCGATCCGGCCGGCGCCGGCCTCGCCCTGTGCGACCTCTCCACCGGCGAATTTTCGGCCGCCTCCTTCGCGGGGGAGGACGCCGCCGACCACCTGCTCAACGAGCTCGGGGCCTACGCCCCGCGGGAGGCGGTTTTGTCCGGCGGCGCTTACGGCGACTCCGCCCTGCTGGAATTTCTGCGGGACCGCCTCGGCTGCCGCTGCGAAAACGCGGGGGAGGACGGCTTCCGTCCCGACGCCGCGGCGCGGACGCTGGAGTCCCACCTGGACGGCTTTTCCGCCGGGGCGGGGGAGGAGGACCCCGCGCTGCGGGCGGCCGGGGGCCTGCTCTCCTACCTCTACGAAACCCAGAAGACCGACCTCTCCCACATCTCCGCCCTCACCCTCAGCCAGCCGGAGCAGGCCGCGTATATGGAGCTGGACCTCACCGCGCGGCGCAATCTGGAGCTCACCGAGACCCTGCGCGGCAAGGAAAAGCGGGGCAGCCTCCTGTGGGTGCTGGACAAAACCAGAACGCCCATGGGCCACCGGCTGATCCGCGCGTGGCTGGAGCGCCCGCTGCTCTCGCCCGCCGCCATCAGCCGCCGTCTGGAGGTGGTGCAGTGCCTCGCCGCCGACGCGGTCGCGCGCGAGGAGCTCGCCCTCGTCCTGAAGGAGATCGGCGACCTGGAGCGGCTCATCGGCCGCATCGTCTACGGCACCGCCGGCGGGCGCGACCTCGCCGCGCTGGCGGCCGGGCTGGGCAGGCTGCCCGCCCTGCGCGCGCTGCTCGCCCCCTTTTCCTCCGCGCTGCTCTCCTCCCTCTGCGCCGAGCTGGACGACCTGCCCGACCTGTGCGGCCTGATCGGCCGCGCGCTGGTGGACGAGCCCCCCTTCTCGGTCCGCGAGGGCGGCTTCATCCGCGCGGGCTACGACGCCGACGTGGACCGGCTGCGCGACATCCTCTGCAACGGCAAGGACATGGTGGCCGCCATCGAGGCGCGGGAGAAGGAAAAAACGGGCATCCGGAACCTCAAGGTCGGCTACAACCGGGTCTTCGGCTACTATCTCGAGGTCTCCAAGGCCTATTACGACCAGGTGCCCGACGGCTACGTCCGCAAGCAGACCCTCGCCAACTGCGAGCGGTTCATCACCCAGGAGCTCAAGGACATGGAGCACACCATCCTGTCGGCGCAGGACAAGGTGACGGCGCTGGAATTCCAGCTCTTCTGCCGGCTGCGGGAGGCCGCGGCCGCCTGCGTGCGGCAGATCCAGGCCTCGGCCCGGGCGGCGGCGGCGGTCGACGTGCTTCTCTCCTTCGCCGCGGTGGCCGCGGACAACCACTACTGCATGCCGCAGGTGGACCTGTCCGACGCCGTCGAGATCACCGAGGGGCGCCACCCCGTGGTGGAACGCATGCTGACCGGCTCGCTCTTCGTCCCCAACGACACCCGGATGGACGGGAACGAAAACCTCGCCGCCATCCTCACCGGCCCCAACATGGCGGGCAAATCCACCTACATGCGCCAGGTGGCCCTCATCGTCCTCATGGCCCAGACCGGCTCCTTCGTCCCGGCCAAGTCCGCCCGCATCGGCATCGTGGACCGGGTGTTCACCCGCATCGGCGCCTCCGACGACCTGTCCGCCGGGCAGTCCACCTTCATGGTGGAGATGACCGAGGTGGCCGAGCTTCTGAAAAACGCCACCGCCCGGAGCCTGCTCATCCTGGACGAGATCGGCCGCGGCACCTCCACCTACGACGGCATGAGCATCGCCCGCGCCGTGCTGGAGTACTGCGCCGACAAAAAGCGGCTGGGCGCCAAAACCCTCTTCGCCACCCATTACCACGAGCTGACCTGTCTGGAGGGACAGCTCCCCGGGGTAAAAAACTACAACATCGCCGCCAAAAAGAAGAAGGACGCGCTGGTCTTCCTGCGGAAAATCGTCCGCGGCGGCGCCGACGAGAGCTACGGCGTGGAGGTGGCCAAGCTGGCGGGCGTCCCCGACCGGGTGATCCGCCGCGCCCGGGAGATCTTAACCGAGCTGGAGCAGGGCGGCTGCGCGGCCGCCGCCCCCGCCGCCCCCTCGTCCGACGGCCAGCTCTCCCTGACCGACCTGGGCGCCGCCGAGGTGGCCGACCGCCTGCGGCGCACCGCCGTCGAGACCCTGACCCCCATCGAGGCCATGAACCTGCTCTACGAGCTCCGGCAGAAGCTCTGACTGCCACTCCATTTTTCACATCCGGAAAGCTGGTGAACCGATGCCCAGAATCCTACAACTCGACCCCCATCTCGCCGACCTCATCGCCGCCGGCGAGGTGGTGGAGCGCCCCGCCTCGGTGGTGAAGGAGCTGCTGGAAAACGCCATCGACGCCGGCGCCGGTTCCGTCACGGTGGAGCTCCGCAACGGCGGCATGACCCTCATCCGGGTCACCGACGACGGCTGCGGCATCGCGCCCGACGACGCGGCCACCGCCTTTCTGCGCCACGCCACCAGCAAGCTGCGCACCGAACGGGACCTGGAGGCCATCGGCACCCTCGGCTTTCGCGGAGAGGCGCTGGCCGCCATCGCCGCCGTTTCGCGGGTCACCCTGCTCACCCGCACCGCCGGCGCGACCCTCGGCGTCTCCCTCTCGCTCGAGGGCGGAACGGTGACCGAGCGCGACGAGGCGGGCTGCCCCGAGGGCACCACCATGGTGGTGCGCGACCTCTTCTTCAACACCCCCGCGCGGCTGAAATTCATCAAGCGCGACGTGACCGAGGGGGCCGCCGCCTTCGCGGTGGTCCAGCGCATCGCCCTCTCCCACCCCGAGGTCTCGGTAAAGTTCCTCCGGGACGGCAGGCAGGAGCTTCTCACCCCCGGCGACGGGCAGCTCCAGTCCGCCCTCTACAGCGTCCTGGGGCGGGAGATCGCCCTCGGCTTCACCCCGGTCAAGGGCTCGGGCGAGGGGTTTTCGGTCTCCGGCTTCGTCTCTCTGCCCGCCTGCTGCCGCGGCACGCGGGGCTATCAGCACTTTTTCGTCAACGGCCGCTATATCCGCTCGCGCACCATGGCGGCGGCGCTGGAGGAGGCCTACCAAAACCAGAAGATGGTGGGCAGGTTCCCCGGCTGCGTCCTCCACGTCACGACCAGGCCGAACACCGTGGACGTCAACGTCCACCCCACCAAGACCGAAGTGAAGTTCCAGAACGAAAAGCAGCTGTTCGACGGGGTGTATCACACCGTCCGCGCCGCGCTGGAGGGGGAGACGCGCCGCCCGGTCTTTACGCCGGCCGCGCCGAAGCCCGCCCCCGCCGATCTCGTCACCCACCGCCAGACCACCCTTCCGCTGCGCGACAGCGCGCCCGCTCAGTTCCGGCACGCCGCCGCGCCGCCCCTTCGGACGCAGCCGGCCCCCATCCCGCAGCCCACGCCCGCGCGGCCCGCTGCGCCCGCGGCCCCAGCCGCCGCTAAACCTGCCGCCGCGCCCAATCCTCCTCCCGCAGCCCCGGAGCCTCCCGCCGCCGAGCCCTGGCGCATGGCCGGCGAGGTGCTCTGCACCTATCTCATCGTGGAGCAGGGGGACAAGGTCATCCTCATCGACAAGCACGCCGCCCACGAGCGGATGTGGTTCGACCGGCTGAAGGCCGAGGGCTACACGCCCATGGCGCAGTGCCTGCTCGCCCCCGTCGTCTTCACGCCCGCGGCGGAGGAGGGGGCGGCCCTGCTGCAGAACCTGCCCCTGCTGGCCCGGTTCGGCTTCGAGGTGGAGGACTTCGGGGGCGGCGCCCTCCTCGTCCGCCAGACCCCCTTCGACATCGCGGCGGGCGACATCGAGGCCACCCTCACCGAGCTGGCCGGCAAGCTGCTCGCCGCCGGCGGGGCCGACCCCGCCGCCGCCCGGGACGGGCTGCTGCACACCATCGCGTGCAAGGCGGCCATCAAGGGCGGGCAGAAGAACGGGCCGGAGGAGCTTCTTGCGGTGGCGAAGGCGGTCATGGACGGCGGTGTGAAGTACTGCCCGCACGGCCGGCCGGTGGCCGTCGAGATGACCCGGGCCCAGCTGGAAAAGCAGTTCAAGCGGGCGTAACGCCCTTTTCCGCGATTTTTATCCACATTTCAACAGAGAAAGGCGGTGCTGTCATGCCGCAGCCTAAAATCCTCGCGGTCTGCGGGCCCACCGCCTCGGGCAAGACCCGCCTGGGCGTGGAGCTCGCCCTCCTGCACAACGGCGAGGTGGTCTCGGCCGACTCCATGCAGATCTATCGCGGCATGGACATCGGCACGGCCAAGCCGACGCCCGAAGAGATGCGGGGCGTGCCCCACCACATGCTCGGCGTCGCCGACCCGCGCGAGCAGTACAGCGTGGCCCGCTACGCCGCCGAAGCCTCCGCCTGCGTCGACGACATCCTCGCCCGCGGCAGGCTCCCCATCGTGGTGGGCGGCACCGGCCTTTACCTCGACGCGCTGGTCACGGGGCGCCCCTTCGCCGCCTTCTCGGGCGAGGTCCGGGCGGCCCTCCAGCGGCGGGCCGAGACCGAGGGGCCGGCTGCCCTCCGGGAGGAGCTGCGGCGCGTCGACCCCCAGCGGGCGGAAAAGCTCCCCCCGAACGACGCGAAGCGCATCCTGCGCGCCCTGGAGGTCTGGTACGAGACCGGGATCACCATCACCGAGCACGACGCGCGCACCCGCGCCCTGCCGCCCCGCTACGACGCCCTGACCCTCGGCCTGAACTTTGAGAACCGGGCCGACCTCTGGGCCCGCATCGACCGCAGGGTGGACGAAATGCTGGCGGCGGGCCTCGGCGAAGAGGCGGAGGCCCTGCTGGCCTCGGGCCTCCCCCGGGACTGCACCGCCCTGCAGGCCATCGGGTATAAGGAATTCCTCTCCGCCCGCGAGGCGGGCCGGCCGTTCGCCGAGGCGGTCGAGGAGATCAAGCTCCGTTCCCGCCAGTACGCCAAGCGGCAGCTCACCTGGTTCCGCCGCGATCCCGCCGTCCGCTGGCTGCTGTGGGGGCCGGTTCCCGACTTTTCCCGCGCGGTGCAGGATGCGACAAAATATGTGGAAGATTTTGGTTTACTATAAGTGCGCTCAATACAGAAAGGAGTGCAATTGTCATGCAAACTATCAACCAGCTTCAGGATTATCTGCTTTCCTATCTCCTCCGGGAGCAGTCGAAGGTGACCGTTTTTTTGATGAACGGCTTCCAGCTCCGCGGACAGGTGTCGGGGCATGACGCCTTCACCCTGATCCTCACCACCGACGGAAAGCAGCAGATCATCTACAAGCACGCCATCTCCACCATCGTTCCGGAAAAACCGGTGCCTCTGCAAGGGGTGCCGAACACCTGAAAAAGGACGCTTACACATGAAACAGGGCACTTTCATTACAAAACTCGCCATGATCCTTCTCTTCGCGGGCGTGATCGCCTATCTCGGGGCGGCAATGTGGCGGAGCCTGTCCGACCCCTTCCATACCGTGATCGCCTACAACTACACCCTGGACGACAAGGCCGAGGCCACCGGCTGGCTGGTGCGCCAGGAGACCGTGCTCCCCGACGGCAGCGGCATCGTGGACCTCCTCCCGGCGGAAGGGGAGAAGCTGGGCGCGGGGCAGACGGTGGCCGTCCTCTACCGGGACGACGCGGCCATGCAGCGCAGGCAGACCATCCGGACGCTGCAGCTCGAGCTGGAGCAGCTGGAATACTCCATGCGCCAGGGCGACGACGCCGCCGAGGCGTCCAAGCTCGACACCGAGATCATGGGCGCGATGGCCTCCATCCGGTCGGCCGCCGCCAGGCAGGAATATTCCGGCCTGGACAGCCAGGTCCTGTCGCTGAAAAGCCTGGTGTTCCGCCGGGAATACACCCGCACCGGGGACGCCGACTCGGACACCGCGTCGCTGATCGCCTCGGTCTCCTCCCAGCTCGGCGCGCTGCAGTCCAGCGCCGGACAGGATACCGCCACCATCACCGCGGGCACGTCGGGCGTATTTTCCGGCTGCGTGGACGGCTATGAGACCGTCCTCACCCCGAACGCCCTGAGCGGCCTGACCGTCTCCGCCCTCACCTCGCTCACTTCGGTGACGCCGGCACCCGACGAGAACGCGGTCGGAAAGCTGATCACAAGCTCCCGCTGGTACTTCGCCGCCCTCCTGCCCGAGGACCAGGCCGCCCGCCTTACCGTGGGCGGTTCGGTCACGATGGAGCTCATCCCCGAGCTCGCCAACGAGGTGGATATGCGGGTGGATCAGATCAGCGAACCGGAAAACGGCCAGGTCGCCGTCGTGGTCTCCTCCTCCCAGTATCTGTCCGACGTCACCCTGCTGCGCAAGCAGACGGTGGACTTCGTCTTTTCCCGCAGCTCGGGGATCCGGGTGCCGAAAAAAGCCCTGCACGTGCAGGAGGACGGCACCGCCGGGGTCTACGCCATAGCGGGCGTCAGCGCCGAATTCCGGACGGTGACCGTTTTGGCCCAGGGCGACGACTTCTACCTGCTTGCGCCGCCCAGCAACACCGACGGCAAGCGCGCCCTCCGCGCGGGCGACGAGGTCATCGTGACGGCGGAGAATCTCTATGACGGAAAGGTGGTTCGATAACCCATGACCGACCATTCTTCTTTGACCCTCGCGGACCGCGTGGCCGAGGTGAAGGCGCGGATCGCCGCCGCCGCCGCAGAGGCGGGGCGCAGTCCGGACGAGGTCACGCTGGTGGCCGCCACGAAGGTGCAGACCCCCGAAACGGTGCGCGACGCCATCGCCGCCGGCGTGACCGTCTGCGGCGAGAACCGCGTGCAGGAGCTGACCGACAAGCTGGCCCACAACGCCTACGAGGGCGCGCGGCTGCACTTCATCGGCCATCTCCAGACCAACAAGGTCAAGGCCGTGGTGGGGCGGGTGGACCTCATCGAGTCGGTGGACTCGGAGCGCCTTCTGGAGGCCGTGGAAGCCCAGGCGGAAAAGTTTGGCATCGTGCAGGACATCCTGCTCGAGGTCAACGTCGCCGGCGAGGCCAGCAAGGGCGGCTTTACCCCGGACGAGGTCCCGGCGGCGGCCCGGAAAGCGGCAGCTTCCCCGCACGTGCGGCTTCGGGGCCTGATGTGCATCCCGCCCGCGGCGTCACAGCCGGGAGAAAACCGCGCTTTTTTTGCCGCCACTCGTGAGCTTTTTGTTGACATAAGAAGTAAAATAGTGGATAATGAATGCACTATGGACTGTCTCTCCATGGGGATGAGCGGCGACTTTGAGGATGCTGTCCGCGAAGGCGCCACACTGGTACGGGTCGGCACCGCCCTTTTTGGCCCGCGCCCCCCCCGTCCCACGGGGACAAGCCCGGAAGATGCATGAGATGAGGAGGTCATTACAATGGGATTTATGGATGAACTCAAGCGCCTCGCCCGCCCCTACGAGGACGAGGAAGACGAGGATTTTGAAGATTACGAGCCCGTCCCCCGCGCGGAGCGCAAGGACAAGGTGAAGGACGCAAACGCCCCGGTGTTTCCGTCGGACAGCGAGCGCCGCAACAACAAGGTCGTCAACATCCACACGACCACGCAGCTTCAGGTGGTGCTGGTGAAGCCGGAGCGCTTCGAGAACGCCTCCGAGATCGCCGACCATCTGCGCGAGAAGCGCACGGTCGTCCTGAATCTGGAGTCCACCAACAAGGAGATCGCCCGCCGTCTGCTGGACTTCCTCTCCGGCGTGGCTTACGCCAACGAGGGCAAGATCAAGAAGGTGGCCATCTCCACCTACATCATCACGCCCTACAACGTGGACATCCTCGGCGACCTGATCGACGAGCTGGAGAACAACGGACTTTATCTCTGACAGAACAAACGGACCTTCCATGTGCCGCCCCCCTGCGGGGAGGGCGGCACATGGGACATAAGGAGGGTACACAACAGCCATGATGACACCTCAGGAAGTTTCCCAGCACGCCTTCAACAAAGCGTCGTTCGGCGGGTATAATATGGCGCAGGTGGACGAGTTCCTGGACGCCCTCACCGCCGACTACGCCGTGCTCTACAAGGAAAACGCGGTCCTCAAGAGCAAGATGAAGGTGCTTGTGGAAAAAGTGGAGGAGTACCGGGCCACTGAGGACGCCATGCGCATGACCCTTCTCTCCGCCCAGAAGATGGCAAACGCCATGGTGGCCGAGGCCGAGGAAAAGAAAAACGCGGCGCTGCAGGACGCGGAGTCTTCCGCCAAGCAGCGGGTGGCCGAGCTCCAGCAGGAGATCGCCAACGAGGAATACCGCCTCACCGCCGCGAAGAACGCCACCACCGCCTATCTCGCCGGGCTCCGGGATCTTTTCGACCACGAACGCGATTATCTCGCCCATCTCTCCGAGCTGGCGGCTCCGGGCCCCAAGCCGCCCGATCCGGTGGAGACGGCCGCCACCGAGATCGAAGACTCCATGCATAAGCTCCTCCAGGAGGCGCCGGTTCCCCAGGCGGAGGAACCGGAATCCGATCCGGAGGACACCAAGGAGCTGGAGGTCGGCGAGGTGCTGGCCGCCCAGGCTTCGATCGCCGGGGAAGCCAGGCCCTCCGTGTTTCAGCCCGCGGGACCCGCGGGCGTGGAGGCCCCCGGCCTGACGCAGGACGACCCCGACCGCCCCCG
>CAZVHV010000004.1:0-19308 GCA_964627025.1 uncultured Oscillospiraceae bacterium
ATACGGAGCTTGCTATGGCCGGTTATGTTGCCCTGGCTTGGGGTGTCTTCTTTTTTTCTATCATTACGCTTGTTCTTTATCCTTACGGCGAGCGCCATGACCTGGTCAGAAGACGTATTTCCGTGATTCTGAACCAAAATAAAACGAAGGATGTTCTGGATGAAGAACTCAACAAACCTTTGTCGGAACGTTTTCTCAGACCGGCGCTCAAAGTGATTTCCGCGCAATTTTCCAGGTTTCTTCCACAAAATCCGGATGCAAACAGCAGTACCAAAAGAAAACTGCAGAGTGACAAGCTGAAAAAAATGCTGCATCAGGCCGGAGTCGGTATGAGCATCAGCGAATACTCTTTCTTCCGCTTTATAATCATTGCGATCGCCGGAGCGCTTTGTGGGCTGCTTTCGTTCTCCCTGGGATTTGGCATACGGTCTGTCCTTGGCATTTTATTTGGTTTTTATGCCGGATATACATTGATGCGCTTTCATTTGACCTCAAAAATATCAAAGCGGCGCAGGCTTATGGAACAGCAGCTGCCTGATATCCTTGATCTGTTGAGTATCAATGTTGAGGCCGGCCTTGGATTTGAACAGGCGCTTTCTCATGTGATTGCGCATTTTGACGGCCCCATTGTAGACGAGCTTATGATCACTTCCCGGGAAATGACCATGGGCAGGCCGAGGCGTGAGGCGCTCACGCTCCTTGCCGATCGTTGTGATCTGGACGATATGAGATCTTTCGTTGGTGCTATTGTACAGGCCGAAAACCTTGGTATTTCCATCAAAAACGTGCTGCGCACGCAGGCACTCGCAATGCGGGCAAGCAGGCGAAGCAAGGTGCAGGAAAAAGCAATGAAAATTTCGGTAAAAATCTTGCTGCCGATGGTCGCTTTTATTTTCCCTGTGATATTCATTGTGTTGATGGGGCCGGCGGCCGTGAAAATCTATGAGATGTTTGCGGGGTAATACAGCATGATCGTTTCTGCTAACGACCGTATCTTAGCCGACCATGTCAGAATCGCCAATACGTTTATGACCCGTCTAAAAGGGCTGATGGGTAAAAAAAGCCTTGATAACGGTGAGGGGTTGCTCCTGTTAAACTGCCCCTCCATTCACTGCTTTTTTATGAAAATGACCATTGATGCGGTTTATCTGTCTAAGGACATGACCGTGCTTGGCACAGAGACACTGGCGCCATGGAAAATCGGCAAGTATGTAAAGAACACTGCGCATGTGCTTGAATTAGCTGCTGGAGCCGCTCGGGTTTCCAACGGTGAGATCATAACACTACACGACGGCCAAGCGTGAACCTTATTTTCTGGGGGAGTATATAATGCCCGAACTAATGAATGATACAAACGACACAAATATCG
Organism: uncultured Oscillospiraceae bacterium; assembly: GCA_964627025.1. Lineage (GTDB taxonomy): Bacteria > Bacillota > Clostridia > Oscillospirales > Oscillospiraceae > JAEWRY01. The sequence continues at coordinate 1,370 of CAZVHV010000004.1, forward strand.
TGGAGGAGCTGCGCTCCATCACAGAAAAGGCAGATATCAATCAGTATTTGAAGACCTCGCTGGGCGGATATACCAAGAGTTCTGTTCTGGAATATCTAAATTTACTGCGCAGGCAACAGCAGACCATGGCGGAAACTTTTTCCAAAAATCAGCAGATCCTGTTTGAGGAAAAAGAACAGCTGAAAAAAAGCAATGACGCGATACGGACGCGTCTGAGCCAGATCGAAGCGGAGTACAGGAATCTCAGCAATGCTGTGCAGGTCCATGATCTGGAGGATAAGGACTATTCATCCGCCGATATTATTGCGCTCAAGAGCAATATCTCCTCTCTGGAGGATGCGCTCAACAACAGTGGAATCGAGAAAAGCCAGCTGGAGCAGCAGATCGAACAGCATGTCAGCACGATCAAAAACCATGAGTTGAAGCTGAAGCAAGCTGCCCAGGAAAAACGTTCTCTGCAGGAGACACTCAAGGCTGAAATGACCGAAACCAAAAAGCTCCACAGCACCATCGCACAGCTTTCCGGCACAATCGAGGAAAAAGACAGCGAAATCGCCTTTCTGAAGTCGATGATCTCGGAGGGTCAGCTTTCCATTCTCTCTGAAAAGGTAAGCGACCTGACCCAACAGCTTGAAACTCAGACCGAGGTATTGATCAATTGCAACAAGGAGAGCAGCACGAAATCGGAGACGATCGACACCCTCAACACACAAAATGAAACATTGAAACAGAATGCTGCCACTCTGACAAAAAACCTCGAAGAAGTTCAGCTGCAGAATGAACGGCTGATGACCGCTACCCAAACCTTAGCGGACCAGCTGGAGGCCGAATATAAAAGGACGCTTACTCTGATCAAAGAAAAGTCCTTTATCACCTCGGAAAAGCTGGTGGCACTGCGGAAATTGGACCTTGCCAGCGCCAAGCTCACGCTTTTGGAACTGGAGCTTAAAAACAAAAACTCCTCTACGGAAATAGATACACTCAACCAGCGTACCGCTGATGCGGAAGCATCTAAAGCCCCTCCGGAACAAAATTAAAACGATAGAAAAACCGTCAGCTTTGGCACACTGCCCAAGCTGTCGATTTTTCTGTTCCCTTATCAAATCAGTGAGGCGGGCAACCGGTTTGCGGCTGAACTCTTTGCGGTATTTGGCATCGGATCAGCCGCTTTTGGCTGCGGGGCGCCCGATAAAATTTATGATGCTGAATTTTAAGAAATTTGCGAAAATTATCGTTCCGATCTGCATGTAGCGCGACAAGATTTTTGAGATCATACCTTCCAGCTACCTCATTGCAAAAAATACCAGACATGGTTTTACCGGCGCTTTCCTCGCCGGTATTCTTGGCGGTGTGTTTTCCTCCCCTGCTCTACGCCGGTACTGGTCGTTCTCCTTGCGGTTGTCGCCGGCCAGGGCAGCCTTTCCCGGGGCATTTTACTCCTCCTGTGCTATTCCATCGGGCATGGTGTCCTTGCCGTCCTCGCCGGTACTTTGGTCGGCTTTCTGCAAAGACTGGCGCAAAGCAGACGCTACGGCCAGGTGAGCGCCATTCTCAGGCTCGTCATGGGCGCTCTGATCCTTCTGCTTGGCTTCTACATGTTCTACCTTGGCTTTTGACACGAAAAAATATGTGTTTTCGAGGAATTTATGCTTGCATTTTTACTTTCGCTGTGTTAGTATAATATAGCTGTCCGGGACAAGTGGTGCTGTGCAGTATGCGGCTGTAGCTCAGTTGGATAGAGTGTTTGGCTACGAACCAAAAGGTCGGGGGTTCGAATCCCTTCAGCCGTACCAAAAGAAAGAACAGGTTTTGCCTGTTCTTTCTTTTTTTATTTTGCTTTTGTTGAATTCGTTTTGCCAGGAAAAGATCAGCCTGTATTTCTGTTGCGCATGCTGTATAGACCGATAGACAGGCCTGCGGCCGTTCCATAAGAAATCAGCATAAGCAGCAGATTCTGGTCAAAACGAATCCAACTTATCTCAGTGGGTATACATAACAGCACCCCAAGCACCATCGAAACGATCGCACATACGCCGGAAAAAAGACGGACCGCGCTGCGCCCATAAAGCAGATCCGCCAGAGAAGCTCCGAATTATAACCGCTAAAATCTTATCTCCGGGCAGCCTGCGGAGCAGCCATAACATCAGCAGGCTGCCGGCTGGAATCCCAAGGACCAGCATCAGCACCTCGTTTGTTTTCAGACTTAGAAAACCGGTAATGATTCCGCTGGCCAAAAATGAGAGCAATCCAATCAGCATCGAGAAAAATGGAGAAATTTTCTCTTCCGCTGTTCTTTTCATTATAACAGTCACCTCACATCAGCACGTCGCTTTTTTGAACCTTACAGCTTTTTTCCCAGTCAGTCATGGATGTAAAGACTGTGTGTGAGAAGGAAGAGAATCACGCAAAGGCCAATCACAAAGGCCAGATACTCCAGTACGGAACGGTCCTCCCGTTTCCGTATAGCCAAACAACTCAGCACAAAGGCGATCAGCTCCAGCGGCGCCGCGATCCCTACGGTGATGTCCCACCAGTGCCCCTCCTCAAATGTAACTATACCGAGCGCCATGAAGACAAAGAATATTGCGATCAGCAGCAGAAAAACAAGTGTCAGCGCTGTGGCCCATTTTCCGGTACGGCTCTGCGGAAATACTCTCATCACAAACACTCCCTTGATAATTCCGGCAGCGTAAGGAAGGTACTTGTCTCTCCTCCCTTCTTTGCAGAAGCGATCAGCTGTTTATGGTCTCCTCCATCACTTTTTTGATATCCTCCAGACTGAACGTCGCATATAACCTGCAGTCCTTTCGGTCCAGCAAGCGATAATGCCGGGAAAATATGTTCTGCTGGATGCGGTACCCGTTTTTATCCAGGATCGTCCTCCACCAGATCTTTCCCCCCAATGTCTGCGGGTAATTTACCTCCACGTCCTGAAATGCCACTGCAATGATGATATCGGATAATTCACCTCCCATGGCATCCTGCAAAATACTGCTGTCGGAAAAGATACTTGCCAGCGCGACCGAACCGGTCCAACCTAAGCTTTTTCGCTCTTTCTCGATCTCAACCAATGTTTTTTTCGAAATCCCAAGGATCAATGCCATTTTATCCTGAGTCAAACTATACTCGGTCCGGACCAGTTTTATTTTCGCATCCATTGTTTTCACAAAATCTTCTTTGTTCATAACCTTCTTTTACCCTTTCGTCCGATTTCGAAAAAAATTCCTCCTCATTCGTTAGTGTAATTTTACACCTTTTTTGCAATCATTACAATAAAAATTTGAGTGCGGAACGCAAAGAAGAGCACCCCGTTTGCCAGGCGGTACGCCGTGCAAACGGGGTGCTCTTCTATTTTCCGGTATGGCGGCATTCTTACCGCTTTACATGGACTGCAGCTGGTCCGTGAGCTTCTGGATCAGGGCGGCGAGCTTTTCGGCACGCTCCTGTTCGGCGGCCACGACATGCGCCGGCGCTTTGTTCAGGAAGCCCGGATTGCCCAGCTTGGTATTCAGGCTGTTCAGCTCCGCTTTGCTCTTGGTCAGCTCTTTCTCCACGCGGATCTTTTCCTTTTCCAGATCCACCAGTTCGCTCAGGGGCATGAACATCCGGGCCTCGTGCGTCACGGCGGTCACCATGCCGCTCGTATCCTCGGGCGGCGTTTCGACGACGCTCACCTTATCGGCATATGCCAACCGCATGAGGAAAGGCTGACCGCTCCGGAAGACATCGGCCTTGTCGGTGGCAATGATGAGGCTTGCCTTTTTGGAAGGCGGCACATTCATCTCCGCTCTGCGCGCCCGGATGGCGCGGATGGCGTCCATCACCAGCTCCATAGCCTGCTCCTCTTCCGGGAAAGCCAGTTCGCCGCGGTACTCCGGCCAGGATGCCAGCATGAGGAATTCGCCCTCGTGTGGGAGGGCCTGCCAGATCTCCTCCGTAAGAAACGGCATGAAGGGGTGCAGCAGCTTGAGGGTCTCGGTCAGGACATAACACAGCACCTGCTGGGCGCGCTCCTTGGAGCCCTCATCCTCCCCCTGCAGACGGGTCTTGGTCAGCTCGATATACCAGTCGCAGTAGGAATCCCAGATAAAGTCATACACCTTGCCGGCGGCCACGCCCAGCTCGTATTTATCCATGTTATCGGTCACGTCCGGGATCAGCGAGTTGAGCTTGGAGAGGATCCATTTGTCCTCCAGCTCCAGCTTCTCAGGCAGGACGCATTTGTCAATGGTGAGATTCATCATGAGGAAGCGGCTGGCATTCCAGATCTTGTTGGCAAAATTGCGCATGGCCTCGCACCGCTCGGTGTAGAAGCGCATATCGTTGCCGGGCGAGTTGCCGGTGATGAGGTTGAAGCGCAGCGCGTCGGCGCCGTACTGCTCGGCCATTTCCAGCGGGTCGATGCCGTTGCCCAGGCTCTTGGACATCTTGCGGCCCTTATCGTCGCGCACCAGTCCATGGATCAGCACCGTATGGAAGGGAGGCATCTTGGTATGCTCGCAGCCGGAGAAGATCATGCGGGCGACCCAGAAAAAGATGATGTCGTAGCCGGTCACCAGCACGTCGGTGGGATAGAAATAATCAAAATCGCCCGTCTTTTCCGGCCAGCCGAGGGTGGAAAAGGGCCAGAGCGCGGAGGAGAACCAGGTATCCAGCACGTCCTCGTCCCTGGTGATGTTTTTGCTGTGGCACGCTTCACACTCGGTCGGGTCGTCCATGCTGACGGTGATATGGCCGCAGTCGGCGCAGTACCACGCGGGGATCTGATGCCCCCACCAGAGCTGGCGGGAAATGCACCAGTCATGGACGTTCTCCATCCAGTTGGTATAGGTCTTGGAGAAGCGGTCCGGGACAAATTTGGTCTCGCCGTCATTCACCACCCGGATGGCCTCTTTGGCCAGCGGCTCCATCTTCACGAACCACTGGGCGGAAATGATGGGCTCCACATCGGTCCCGCAGCGGTAGCAGGTGCCCACATTGTGAACATGTTCCGCCACCTTTTCCAACAGGCCGAGCGCGTCCAGATCAGCCACTATGGCCTTCCGCGCCTCATAGCGGTCCATGCCCTGATACTTGCCGCCCAGCTCATTGACCTTGCCCTCGTCGTCCAGCACGCGGATGGACTCCAGATTGTGGCGCAGGCCCACCTCAAAGTCATTCGGGTCGTGCGCGGGCGTCATTTTCACGCAGCCTGTGCCGAACTCCATGTCCACGTAATCGTCGGCCACGACGGGGATCTCCCGGTCCACCAGCGGCAGAACGCAGGTCTTGCCCACGATGTCCCGATAGCGTTCGTCGTTGGGATTGACCGCAACACCGGTGTCGCCCAGCATGGTTTCCGGACGGGTCGTGGCCACCACCACATAGCGGCCCGGTTCTCCCTTGATGGGATAGCGGATATGCCAGAGGTGGCCCGGTTTTTCCTTGTACTCCACCTCGGCGTCGGAGAGGGCGGTGGTGCAGTGGGGGCACCAGTTGATGATGCGGCTGCCTTTATAAATCAGGCCTTTCTCATAGAGGGAAACGAACACATGGCGCACGGCCGCCGAGCAGCCCTCGTCCATGGTGAAGCGGGAGCGCGTCCAGTCGCAGGAGGCGCCCATCTTCTTCTGCTGCTCCACGATCCGGTTCCCGTACTTCTCCTTCCATTCCCAGACCCGCCGGATGAAGGCCTCGCGCCCCAGGTCGTAACGGGTCAGGCCCTCGCCGCGCAGCGCCTCCTCCACCTTGATCTGCGTCGCGATCCCGGCGTGGTCGGTGCCCGGCACCCACAGGGCCGCATAGCCCTGCATCCGCTTGAAGCGGATGAGGATATCCTGCAGAGTGCAGTCCATCGCGTGGCCCATGTGCAGCTGACCGGTCACGTTGGGAGGCGGCATCACGATGGTGAAGGGCTTCTTCTCCGGGTCGCGGTGCCCCTCGAAGCAGCCGCCCTGCTCCCACATCTCATAGATGCGCCCCTCCACTTCGCGCGGCTCGTAGATTTTAGGCAATTCCTTTTTCACAATACTCAGACTCCTCTTCCTAACAAAAAAGCCCCGAGCCTTTCAGCTCAGGGCGAACATGCTGTCCGTGTTACCACCTGAATTCGGGCAAGATGCCCGCACTCATGTGCCCGTAACGGGGGCGGACGGCGAAATCTAACGGCGGGAAAGCCCCGCGTTCAATCTCACGGCTCGGGGACGACTTCCATGTCCCCGCATGAGGGCTTACACCGGCCGCCCCCTCTCTGCGCTTTGGGAGTACATGTACTGCTTCCCGTCGAAGCCTTTCGCTTATAATGGTGTTAGTATATGCAAAAAAGGGAAAAAAGTCAAGGAAAATTGCCCGCGGGATGGGCCGCCGGACAATTCCAGACCATTCAGCAAAAGCCGGACGGCAGGCGGATATCCTCCCGTCTCACCGAGGCCCAGGAAAAGCCGGAAACCAGCTCGGCCGCCGGGACCGGTTCCGGGATTTCGGAAAGGCCCGCCAGAAACGCGAGCCATCCCGTGAGCTGTTCCGGCGTGAAGCGTTTTCGCAAAGCGCCCATGTCCAGGTCCCGCTCCCGTTTGGACAGCCGCCGTCCGTCGCCGCTCAGCAGCAGCGGTACGTGGCAGTAGTCCGGAGGCGAACCGCCCAGCAGCCGGTGGAGCCAGATCTGGCGCGGCGTGGAGGAGAGAAGGTCCCGTCCCCGCACCACCCGGGTGATCCCCATCCGTCGGTCATCCACCGTCACGGCAAGCTGGTAGGCGTACACCCCGTCCGAACGGCGGAGGATAAAGTCGCCGCAGTCTGTTTTCAGGTTCTGGATATCGTTCCCAAAGTGTCCGTCACAGAAGGCGATCTCCTCGTACGGCACCCGGATCCGATAGGCAGGCCGGCGTCCCGCCCTCTCCAGACTCTGCCGCTCCTCCCGCGTCAGATCCGGGCAGCGGCAGCCGCACAGGTCTTCCCTCTCGCCCGGATGCGGCGCGCCGACCGCCAGCCGCTCCGCCCGGGTGCAGTAGCAGGGATAAATCAACCCGCGTGCCTCCAGCGCCGCAAACGCCTCTTCGTAATATCCATTGCGGTTGCTCTGCGCATAAAGACTTCCGGGATCTCTTCCGTCCCAGCCCTCGTCCCAGTCCAGCCCGAGCCAGCGCAGATCCTCCGCAAGCTGGAGCGCATATTCCGGTTTGCAGCGCTCAGGGTCCAGATCCTCCATGCGCAGCACCATCGCTCCGCCAAGGCTGCGCACATCCAGCCACGCGAGCAAAAAGGAAAGAAGGTTGCCGAGATGCAGCCTTCCGCTTGGGCTCGGGGCAAACCTCCCCCTCGCCGGGCGTGCTTCCTGTTCCCTCATGCTGCCCGCCCCCTGCTTCTGATTCATCCGATCCACTCGATCTCGGACGCCGGCTGCGCCGCGCACACCGCGCACCTCCAGCCGTCGCCCGCATAGCTGCGGATCAGCGCGCCGTCCGGAACGGACAGCTTGGACGGATGCGGATGGATTCCCTCTCCGGTGTACTTATACCACGCCTCTTTCCGCGTCCAGAGGGTATAGAACGCCTCCCAGGTACCGCCGTTTTGGAGATATTCCGCGTACTCGGCGGGCGTCAGGGCGAACCGGGGCAGGCCCGCCCGGCGGGGACGCACCGTTTCCATATCCACACCGACCTCCCCGTCGCTTACCGCACACAGAGCAAGGCTGCCGCTGTGGGAGAGGTTGAACCGGATATGGGCGGCGGCGGGGAACCAGGGCTTCCCCCGGGGCAGGCGGGCGATTTCCGGTAGCTCCCCGAGTCCGTATATCTCCCGCAGGGCACGGGACAAAAGCCACCGGGCCTCTTTTCCCCTGCCGGCAAACACCCTCAGCATGCCGTCTTCCTCCTTCCGGCGGAACTCCGCCACACCATCTATTCGCCGCCGAACGAAAGCAACTGTTTCAGCGTCTGCCCTTCATTGTCCTCCGGATGCTCCAGCACATGCGCCAGCAGGCGCTGCTGGGCCGCGCCGATCTGCGGGCCGCGCAGCCCCATTGCCAGAAGGTCTCGCCCGGTGAGGGCAAGTTTCCCGATCTCATAGCAGGGACGGGCGTTCAGCACCTGGCGCAGTTCCCGCTCCCTGCCGGCAAGGGCGGCAGCGATCTCCACCGCCTGCTCGCCGTATCGGGACAGCAGCCTGCGCCAGTCGGCGTCGGTCTGTGGCGGGAATATGCGGAGCATTTTCAGGACATCCTCACAGAGGCCGGCAGTCCTTCGGTCCGGCTTCAGCCGCTTTAAAAGATCTGTGCTGCCCAGCAGGGCGCAAAACCCGCTCCAGCGGTAAAGCGGCTGCGGCGAAAGGCCGCTCAGACCGCTCAAATCGGGAAAGACGGGCTGCTCCAGCCAGGGGGCGAGCAAGCCCATGGAAAAGAAAAGATTTCCGCGCCCCGGGTAGGGCGCGGTGATGGTTTTTTCCATCTCGACCCGCACCCGCTCGACGGCAACGCGCGCGATCTGGCCGGCGCAGGCCGTCATGGCGGCGGCGGTGTCCCGGTCGATCTCAAAGCCGAGCTGGGCGGAGAGCCGCACCGCGCGCAGCATGCGCAGCGCGTCTTCCCGAAAGCGCTCGTACGGGTCGCCCACGCAGCGGATCTTTTTCCCTGCCAGGTCGTTCTGCCCGCCGAACGGGTCGATGACGCTTTCGTCCCCGTCCAATGCCATGGCGTTGATGGTAAAATCACGCCGCGCCAGGTCCTCGGTCAGCCCCGCGTCGAAGGAGACGGTATCCGGATGGCGGCCGTCGGAATACGCGCCTTCCAGGCGGAAGGTGGTCACCTCGATTTGTTCTCCCAGGATCAGGACCGTCACAGTCCCGTGCTTCAGACCGGTCGGGACGGTGTGTTCAAACAGCGCCTCCACCTGCTCGGGCCGCGCCGAAGTGGCCACATCCCAATCGGTCGGGACCCGGCCAAGGAGCAGGTCGCGTACGCATCCGCCCACAGGGTGGGCCGCGTAGCCGGCATCACGCAGGCGGGCGCAGCAGCGCGCAACAGAAACTGGGATTACGGGCATGCCTTTCTTCCTCCTGCCGGTATGTTTTGGCAGCGGCGGGTCTATACTGGAATTAAGGTGGAAGCTCTTGCCAAACCGCCGATTCGGTACTATAATATTATAATCTTTCAAAAAGGGTGTGTAAACCCCATGGCTATAAACAACATTCATGAATATATTCAGCCCGGTCGCCGTGCCCATCTGGTGGGTATTGGCGGCGTTTCTATGGCACCGCTGGCTGAGGTGCTTTTCGGAATGGGCATGCGCATCACCGGTTCCGATATGAACGAAAGCGCAGTGGTGGAGCACCTTCGTTCCCTGGGCATCCCGATTCACATCGGTCACGAGGCCGCGAACCTTGGAGACGCCGAGCTTCTCATCCGCACCGCCGCGGTGCATGACAGCAATCCCGAGATCGCCGCGGCGCGGGCGGCCGGCATCCCCGTTTTCGAGCGGGCACAGGCATGGGGCGCCCTCATGCGGGGGTATGAGAACGCCCTGTGCATCTCGGGCACCCACGGCAAAACCACCACGACCTCCATGTGCACTCATATCATCATGGCCGCGCATTTAGACCCCACCGTCATGATCGGCGGCACCCTTCCCCTTCTGGGCGCTGGCCACCGGGTCGGAAGAGGGAGCACCATCATCCTGGAATCCTGCGAATACTGCAACTCCTTTCTCTCGTTCTTCCCCACCGTCGCGGTCATTCTCAACATCGAAGCCGACCACCTCGATTTCTTCCGCGATCTGGCGGATGTGGAACACTCTTTCCGTACCTTTGCCGAGCTGGTGCCCGAGAACGGACTGGTGGTCGCCAACCGGGAGGATGCCAACACCATGCATACCCTGGAGGGCCTGAAGCGGCCTATGCTCACCTTCGGCCTGGAGGAGGGCGACGTCCACGCCGCAAATCTCACCTGGAACAGGGGCCTTCCCTCCTTTGATGTCGTCTGCCGCGGCGAGACCTTTGCCCATGTCTCTCTGCGCGTGCCCGGCCTGCACAATGTGAAGAACGCGCTGGCCGCCGCAGCCGCTTGCTCTGCCCTCCATATTCCCGCCCGGGCGGTGGAGGAGGGGCTGGCCGCCTTCCGCGGTGCCGGACGCCGCTTCGAGCATAAAGGAAGCTTCCGCGGCGCGGAGGTTTATGACGATTACGCCCACCATCCGGGCGAGCTGAAGGCGCTGCTTTCCACCGCGAAGCAGCTTGGGTATCAGCGGGTGATCTGCGCCTTCCAGCCGCACACCTATACGCGTACGAAGGCTTTGTTCGATGACTTCGTGGAGGTCCTGAAGGAACCGGACCTCACCCTTCTGGCCGAGATCTATGCCGCCCGGGAAGACAATACCGTCGGCATTTCCTCGAAAGATCTGGCCGCGCGCATCCCCGGCGCGCTCTATTTTGAAACGCTGGACGCCCTCACCGGCTACCTGCGGGAACTCGCCCGTCCCGGCGATCTGATCCTCACCGTCGGCGCGGGGAACATCTACACCGTGGGCGAGGAACTGGTGAAGCAATAAAAAAAGCGCCTGCCGCGGCAGGCGCTTTTTTTATTGCGTTAAAAGAGTCCGGAAATGACGCCGTTTGCGTCAATGTCGATCTTCTCGGCCGCGGGCACCTTGGGCAGCCCGGGCATGGTCATGACCTCGCCGGTCAGCACGACCACAAAGCCGGCTCCGGCGCTCAGCCTGACGTTCCGCACGGTGATGCGGAATCCGGTGGGGGCGCCTAATTTTCCGGCGTCGTCGGAAAGGGAGTACTGCGTCTTCGCCATGCAGACCGAGAGCGTTCCGCAGCCCATCTCCTCCAGCCGGGCCAGCTCCTTGGCCGCGGCCGGCATATAGTCCACGCCGTCGGCGCCGTAAATTTTTTGGGCAACGGCGGAGATTTTTTCCTTCAGCGGCATCTCGTCCGGGTAGGCAAAGGAGAATTTATCTCCGCCCCCCTCCGCGATGCGCAGCACTTCGTGGGCCAGCTCGGCGCCGCCCGCGCCGCCCTTGCCCCACACCTCGGAAAGGGCCACGTTCACGCCGTATTTGCCGCAGGCCTCACGGATAAGGGCCAGCTCGGCGTCGGTATCGCTCTCGAACCGGTTGATGGCCACCACGGCGGGCAGGCCGAAAACGCCGGTGATGTTCTCCACATGGCGCACCAGGTTGGGCAGGCCGCGCTGAAGCGCCGCGAGATCCTCCCTGCCCAGATCGGCCTTGGCGCAGCCGCCGTGGTGCTTGAGGGCGCGCACGGTCGCCACGATGACCACAGCATCCGGCTTCATGCCGGCCGCGCGGCACTTGATGTCGATAAACTTTTCCGCGCCGAGATCGGCGCCGAAGCCGGCCTCGGTGACCACATAATCGCCCAGCCGGAGCGCGGCGTCGGTGGCGGCGATGCTGTTGCAGCCGTGGGCAATATTGGCAAAGGGGCCGCCATGGATCAGCGCGGGGGTGCCCTCCAGCGTCTGCACCAGATTCGGCTTGACGGCATCCTTGAGCAGGACGGCCATCGCGCCCTCGGCCTTGAGCTCATGCGCCGTGACGGGACGGCCGGAACGGGTATAGGCCACCACCATGCGTCCCAGACGTTCTTTCAGGTCGGTAAGGCCGGACGCGAGGCAGAGCACCGCCATGACTTCGGACGCCACGGTGATATCAAAACCGTCCTCCCGGGGAACGCCCTGCATCCGCCCGCCCAGTCCGCAGACGATATTGCGCAGCTGGCGGTCGTTCATATCCACGCAGCGCTTCCAGGTGATCTGCTTGACGTCGATATCCAGCTCATTGCCCTGCTGGATATGGTTATCGAGGAGGGCCGCCAGAAGGTTGTTCGCCGCGCCGATGGCGTGAAAATCTCCGGTGAAGTGGAGGTTGATGTCCTCCATCGGCACCACCTGAGCGTATCCGCCGCCCGCGGCGCCGCCCTTGATGCCGAACACCGGGCCGAGCGACGGCTCCCGCAGCGCCAGCACCGTTTTCTTGCCCAGCAAAGTGAGGGCGTCGGCCAGGCCGACGCTGGTGGTCGTCTTTCCCTCGCCCGCCGGAGTCGGGTTGATGGCGGTGACCAGGATCAGCTTGCCCCTGCGGGGCTTCTCCTTCAGCGCGGTAACGTCCAGCTTGGCCTTGTTGCGGCCATAAGGTTCCAGCTCGTCTTCCCCGACCCCGATCTTGGCGGCGATTTCGGGAATGGGGCGCAGAACAGCACTTTGTGCGATTTCAATATCCGTTTTCATAGCGGCCTCCTGTTGTTCCCTTTTTTATTCTTTTAATTTTACCCGATTCGCACATAAAAGACAAGTGCGAAAAAGGCATGCCGCGCGAAAAGAGTCCTTGGATTCTTTCCGCCGGCGCGGTAAAATAGAAGTGCAGTGCCGGGATTTTCAGACTGTTTTCAGGCGCTTCTGATATAATCCGGCCGAAACGGAGGGGATACCATGCGGGTGCTGATCGTGGAAGACGAGGTGCGGCTGGCCGAGGGGCTGGCGCAGATCATGGGGGAACAGCGCTACCAGGTCGATGTGGTGCACAACGGCGTGGACGGGCTGGACTACGCGCTGTCCGGCCAGTACGAGGTCATCATACTGGATGTCATGCTTCCCGGCATGGACGGTTTCGAGGTGGCGCGGCGGCTGCGGAGCGCGCACCTGTCCACCCCCATCCTGATGCTCACGGCCCGCGACGAGGTCGCCGACAAGGTGACCGGACTGGACTGCGGTGCGGATGACTACATGACCAAGCCATTTGCCTCCGACGAGCTGCTCGCCCGGCTGCGCGCCCTGACCCGGCGGCAGGGCGAGGTGGTCACCGAGGAACTGTCCTTCGCCGACCTCACCCTCCTTCTCTCCGAGCGCGCGCTTGCCGTGGGGGACCGCTCCCTCCGGCTGGGCTTCAAGGAGTTCGAGATCCTGCGCATCCTGATGTCTCATCCCAAGCTGGTCGTTCCCAAGGAGGAGCTCATCCTCAAGGTCTGGGGCGCGGACTCCGAGGCCGAGGACAACAACGTGGAAGTTTACATCTCCTTTCTGCGCAAAAAGCTGAGCTTTCTCGGCTCCTCCGTGACCATCGGCACGGTGCGCAAGGTCGGATATTTTCTGGAGGATCCTGCCCAATGATTCAGAAGCTGCGGCGTAAATTCATCCTGACGAACATGCTGCTGGTCACGCTGGTGCTGCTCATCGTGTTCGGCGCTCTGGTGGGCACGAGCTACGGGCGCCTTATGGACCAGAGCGCGCAGGCCCTGCGTATGGCCCTGGACTGGAGCAGCAGCACTCAGCCTCCCCATTTTGAAATCGGCAAGCCGGACGAACAGAACAGGGACGATACCCGCCAGGTTCCCGTTCTGCCGGTTTTTTCGGTCAGGCTGGACGCAGACGGAAACGTGGCCAGTTTTTCCGGCAATAACGTCACGGTCTCCGACGAGGTGCTGCGCGAGGCGGTGTCGGAGGCGCTTGCGCAGGAGGCCGACGAGGGAACCCTCTCCTCTCTTGACCTGCGCTACCTGAAAGCGGACCGCCCGGACGGGACGCATATCGCGTTCGTCCAGCAGTCCTGGGAGACCGACTCCCTGCTCAGCCTGGTCGGCACCTCGCTGCTGGTCGGCGCGGGCGGGCTGGTCTGCTTCTTCTTCATCAGCCTTTTCCTTTCCTCTCTCGCCCTGCGCCCGGCGAAAAAAGCCTGGGAGCAGCAGCGGCAGTTCATGGCCGACGCTTCGCACGAGCTGCGGACGCCCATCACCGTGATCCTCACCAATTCCGGCATCCTCCTCTCCCACCCGGAGGACACGGTGGGAAAGCAGTCCAAATGGGTCGAGTACATCCAGGCCGAGGCGCAGCGGATGAAGGGGCTGGTGGAGGACCTGTTGTTCCTCGCCAGAAACGACGCTCCCCGTGCTTTCGTCCCCATGGACCAGTCCATCGCCTTCAGCGAGCTGGTGCTGGGCTGTCTGCTCCCCTTCGAGTCGGTGGCCTTTGAGGCCGGCGTCGCGCTGGACAGCGAGATCGCGCCCGGGCTTGCCCTCACCGGCAGCGAAGATCAGCTGCGCCGGCTGGTGGTCATCCTGCTCGACAACGCCTGCAAATATGCCGGTAAGGGCGGCGCGGTGAAGCTCCGTCTGGCCCGCGCGCAGAACGGGATTCTTCTCACTGTCCGAAATACCGGCGAACCCATTCCGGCCGAGCACCTGCCCCATCTGTTCGAGCGGTTTTACCGCACCGACAGCGACCGCGCCCGCGCTTCCGGCGGCTTCGGTCTTGGGCTGGCCATCGCCAAAAGCATCGTGGACGCCCATCACGGGACCATTTCGGTCGCCAGTGACGCCCATGCCGGCACGGTGTTCACCGTTTTCCTGCCGGTTTCCTGATCACAGAGAAAAGCCCCGCCGGCGGCGGGGCTTTTCTCTGCTATTCTCTTTTCCCGACGCAGCGGTTGATGGGCGTGCCAAGATTATGGAACTTCTCCTCATAGTCGGTCATGACCCCGCGGATCCCCCCGGCGTGCAGGTTCCTGGTCACCTCGTCAAGGGCGTAGCCCGCTTTGGGGAATTGAACGAGGGAATATTCAAAGAGGTCCGCGTTATCGGTTTTGAAATGGACCTCTCCGCCGTGGCGCAACACGCTCCGGTAGCTGCGCAGGAACTCCTCCCCGGTCAGCCGCCGCCGGGCGTGCCGGTTGGAGGGCCACGGGTCGCAAAAGTTGATGTAGATCAGGTCCACCTCGTCGGGCGCAAAATACTCCGACAGTTTGGAGGCGTCCCCGTCAACGAAAAAGACGTTGTTCAGGCCGGCCGCCATGGCGCGCTCCATGGCGATGATCATGGCGTCCGGCACGCGCTCCACCGCCACGAAGAGGATATCGGGGTGCGCCGCCGCCGTTTCGCAGGTGAAGCGTCCCTTTCCGCAGCCCAGCTCGAGCCTCAGCTCGGCGGCGCCGGGCAAAAGCGCCCGCCAGTTCCCCCGGTGCTCCGCCGGGTCGGTGATGAGAAGCCGGGCGCACCGCTCCATTCTCGGCGTCAGGTTTTTCTTTTTTCTCATGCGCATGGTATCAGGTCACTCCATTGTTTCAAGAATCGGTTTGCGGGAGGTCGTCCGGGCGGATGCCGCCGTACAGCCGTATCATTGTAACATAGATGTATGTGATATTGTCACGGCAATTTTCAAAAATCTTCTGTAAAATCATTTCACATATCAACTAAGACAGGAGGGCCAGCGCATGAATTATATCATCGGCGGTTCGATCGGCGCCGTTCTGGGATATTTATTCTACAAGGTGATCGGCTGCTCGACCGGCACATGTCCCATAACATCCAATCCGTATCTATCCACGATTTACGGCGCGATCCTGGGTATTTTATTTGCAGGCGTCTTTTGATCATGTCTTTCACCGCAAAGCAGCGGCCGGTTTGCATTTCCATGCAAACCGGCCGCTGTCTGTTACCGTTCATCATACCAGCCGATAGGGCCCGGCTGAAGGGCAATGTTGACCTGTTTGATCTCCTGGTACTCCTCCAGGCCGTGGATACCCAGCTCGCGGCCGTAGCCGCTCTTCTTGTAGCCGCCCCAGGGCGCCTCGTTGAAGGTGGGGTTGTAGCAGTTGATCCACGTGATGCCGGCGCGGAGCTCCTTCATCACCCGCAGGGCGCGCGCGCCGTCCGCGGTGAAGACCGCGCCCGCAAGGCCGTACTCGGTGTCGTTCGCCAGGGCGATCGCTTCCCCTTCGGTGCGGAAGGTCTGGATGGTGACCACAGGCCCGAAGATCTCCTCCCGGACAATGGTCATATCCGCGGTGCAGTTGTCAAAAATGGTGGGGCGGACATAGAACCCGTCCGCGCAGGCGCCTTTCGTATACCGTTCCCCGCCGCACACGCAGACCGCGCCCTCCGCCTTGCCGATGCGGATGTACTCCAGCACATTGTGCATCTGATCCTCCGAGACCAGCGGTCCCATATCCGGATTTTCGACACCGGGGCCGAGGGTCATGGCGTTGGCCCGCTGCGCCAGCCGGGCGACGAATTTGTCCTTGATGCTCTCCTCGATGATGATGCGGGAACCGGCGGAGCACACCTGCCCCTGGTTGAAGAAGATGCCGATCATCGCCCATTCCACAGCACCCTCAAAATCGGCGTCCGCGAAAATGACATTGGGGGATTTTCCGCCCAGCTCCAGCCCGACCTTCTTCAGATTGCCCACCGCCGCGCGGGCGATGGACTGTCCGACCTCGGTGCTGCCGGTGAAGGTCACCATGTCCACGTCTTCGGAGGCGGCGATCGCCTCGCCGACCTCTCCGCCCGGCCCCATGACGAGGTTGGCGGTTCCGGCGGGCAGGCCGCAGCGGTCGAAGATCTCAAAAAGCATGTGCGTGGACAGCGGGCAGTTGCTGCTGGGCTTGAACACCACGCAGTTGCCCGCCGCCAGCGCGGGCGCCAGCTTCCAGGCCGACATGAGCAGCGGATAGTTCCAGGGCGTGATCTGTCCGCAGACGCCGATCGGCTCGTGGATGGTGTAGCTGTGCATGGGGCCGAAGCTGTCGCTGACCTCATAGACCCCTCCGCAGGGGGCCTTGACGACGCCGGCGTAGTATTTGAAGCAGTTGATCGCGTCGTCGATGTCGCCCTCGGACTCGCGCAGAGGCTTTCCGTTGTCCAGGGTATCCGCCATGGCCAGATCGGCCCGGACCGCGTCCATCTCCATGGCGATTTTATACAGCATGTCGCTGCGGGCCGGCGCCGGGGTGCGGCGCCATTCCCCTGTCTCATAAAAAGCCCTTTTTGCCGCCGCCACGGCAAGCTCCACATCCGCCTTGCCGCCCTCGGCCATCACGGCGATCACGGAACGGTCGGCGGGGTTGAGGATCTCGCGCGTTTTGCCTGAAAGGGCCGGCGTCCATTTGCCGTCAATATAATTGAGTCTCACGTCCATCATGATTCCCTCCTGATTTCAGGTTGTAAGGCACTGCGCGCTCACAGCGCGAATTCCGCCTTTGTGTCGGCCAGCGCGGCGTCCATCCGCGTCAGGACGGCCTCGATCTGTTCCCTGGTGATCACCGCCGCCGGCTCGAAGCGGACGCACTTGGCGTTGACCAGGGTGCCGGCAGTCATGACTCCTCTGGCGAACAGGCCCTTCGCCACGCTGTATCCGACGTCGGATTTCACGAACTCCATTGCCAGCATCAGCCCGATCCCGCGGACATCGTCGATCAGCGTGGGGTACTTTTCTTTCAGGGCCAGCAGGCCGGCCTTCAGGATCTCCCCCTTATCCCTGCACTGGCCGGGGACGTCGTGGTCGATCATATATTTGATCGTCGCAAGGGCGGCCGAGCAGCACACGGGGTTTCCGCCGAAGGTGGGGGAGCCGAGCAGCCACGGGTTGTCCACCAGCTCCTCCGTCCACATGGGCGGCCGGCAGATAATGCCGGTGATGGGCATGATACCGCCGCCGAACGCCTTTCCGAACGTCATGATGTCCGGGGTGACCCCTTCCGCCTCACAGCGCCACATGGTCCCCGTTCTGCCCATGCCCGTCTGGATCTCGTCAAAAATCAGGGCAATCTTGTACTCGTCGCAGATCGCGCGGAGCTCGGCCAGATATCCCTCCGGCGGGATGATGATGCCCGCTTCGCCCTGGATGGGCTCCACGATGATGGCGGCCACTTTCTCTCCCACCGCGGTCAGGTTGCGCACCGCTTTCCTGGCGTCCTCGGCGTTGCCGTATTCCACATGCTGCACCTGCTGCACCATCGGGGTATACGGAACGCGGTAGGTATTCTTTCCGCCCATGGAAATGGCGCCCATGGTTTTCCCGTGGAAGGCCCCGACGGTGGAGATGTACCATCTGCCGCCCGTGGCGATCCGGGCCAGCTTCAGCGCCATTTCCACCGCCTCGGCGCCGCCGTTGGTGAAGAAGCAGTACTGCAGATCGCCGGGCGTGATGTCGGCCACCGCTTTGGCCAGATACC
>CAZVHV010000005.1:0-19284 GCA_964627025.1 uncultured Oscillospiraceae bacterium
CGTGCTGGAGCGCACTCCCCCCGAGCTGGTGGCCGACATCTCCACCAACGGCATCGTCATGACCGGCGGCGGCAGCCTGGTCTGGGGCTTCGACAAGCTGATCGAATCCCACACCGGCATCGAGACCTACGTGGCCGACGACGCCATCTCCTGCGTCGCCTACGGCACGGGCAAGTCCCTGGAGTGGCTGAGCGAGATGCAGGACGGCACCATGAACATCTCCCGCCGCAAGCAGATGAATCAGTGATCCAATGCCGAAACCTCCCGCCGCGTCTGCGGCGGGAGGTTTCTCAAAGGAGTGTTCCGTTTTATGCGAAAGTTATGCAGCGTTTCCTCGCTCATCCTCGGCATCGTCCTCTTCGCCGGCTTCACGGCGGCGGCCTGCCTGGCCTATTACACGACGGCCGGAGTGTTCGTCACCGCGCAGCTCGCCGCGCTGTACGCCGCGCTGGGCCTGCTCGGCGCGCTCGCCGTGGTCTTCCGCTGGTACACCTTCGCCTTCCTCTTCTACGCCGGCTGCGCGCTGGGCTGGGCGGCCGGCAACTACATCGGCTCGCTGAACGGCGACTTCGCCCCCACCGCCGGGGTCATCACCGCCTCCTTCCTCATGTGCGCCTTCGCGCTGGTTGGCCTGATCCTCGAGGTGGGCCGCCAGAAGAACCGCATGCGCCGGAAGGCCGCGCGGCGCGAAGCCGAGCGCCAGGCCGAGCAGGCGCGCCGTCAGGCCGAAGGGCAGGCGGACGCCGCTTTGTTCGAGGTGCAGCCTGAAGAAGGGTCCGCCCCCGCGGCGGAACAGGCGGCTCCGGAGGAGCCATCCGAGGCGCCCGCCGCTCCCCCGGCGGAGGAAGCCGCGCCGGCAGACGCGTCCGTCCCGAAATAACGGAAAAGGAACCGCTGCGGAGCGGTTCCATTTTTGAGGGTACGGGCGGGCCCGCGCGCTATTCCTTCGGGAGGGTCTTCAGCGCCTGCGCGAGCTGGTCGGGGCAGGAGGTCGCCTTGAGCCCGCAGCGGATCCCGTCCAGCTTTTCGATGGCGTCGGCGACCGGCATGCCCTGCACCAGGCGGGAAATGCCCTGGAGATTGCCGTCGCAGCCGCCCTCCACCTCGAGCGAACGGATGACGCCGTCCTCCACGTCGATGGTCATGCGGCGCGCGCAGGTCCCCTTGGGGCGGTAGTGGATGATCATGGGGGTGCCTCCTCTGTGATGATGGACTATCATATCAGAAAAGCCGCGGGAATTGCAAGCAAATGCTTTGACAAAAAGACAGGCCCGTGATTATAATAGATTCTCCGGGGGCGCTCCCCGGACTTTGGAACAGGAACGTCGGGCTCCGGCCGACTGCTGCGAAAAGGAGTGAAAATCCGGTATGAAAAAGTTTGACACAAAGGTACAGCTTCTGAAATATAAGGTACTGCGCGAGGTCGCGCGCCAGACCTTCCAGGGCACGCTGCTCCAGACCATCACCGACATCCCGAAGGCGCTCGTCCCGGGCAAGAAGTCGACCATGCGCTGCTGCGTGTACAAGGAGCGCGCCATCCTGGAGGAGCGCATCAAGCTCGCCATGGGCGGCGACCGCAACAACCCCAACGTGATCGAGGTCATCGACATCGCCTGCGACGAATGCCCCATGAGCGGCTACGTGGTGACCGAGGACTGCCGCGGCTGCATCGCCCACCGCTGCGAGGACGTCTGCGCGCGCGGCGCCATCACCTTCGACGAGCATCAGAAGGCGCACATCGACAAGTCCAAGTGCATCGACTGCGGCCTGTGCGCCAAGGTCTGCCCCTACAGCGCCATCTCCAGCCACAAGCGCCCCTGCGAGCTCGCCTGCAAGATCAAGGCGATCTCCATGAACGAGGCGGGCGCGGCCCGCATCGACAACGAGAAGTGCATCTCCTGCGGCGCCTGCGTCTACAAATGCCCGTTCGGCGCCATCGCCGACAAATCCTTCATCCTCGATGTCATCGCCCTGCTGAAGGAGGCGGCCGCGAACGGCACCGAGCTTTACGCCGTGGTGGCCCCGTCCATCGCCAGCCAGTTTACTTACGCCCGGCCGGGCCAGGTCGTGACCGGCCTGAAAAAGCTCGGGTTCCACCATGTGATGGAGGCCGCGCTGGGCGCGGACATGGTCTCCTTTGCCGAGGCGGCCGAGCTGGCCGAAAAGGGCTTCCTCACCAGCTCCTGCTGCCCCGCCTTCGTGGACTACATCAAAAAGCAGTTCCCCGATCTCGAGCAGTACGTCTCCCACAACCCGTCGCCCATGGCGGCCGTCGGGGCCCGCATCAAGCAGGACGCCCCCGACGCCAAGGTGGTCTTCATCGGCCCCTGCACCGCGAAGAAGCTGGAGTTCCGGCACGAGTCGGTCCGCCCGTACATCGACAGCGTCCTCACCTTCGAGGAGCTGCAGGCCCTGCTCGACAGCCGCGACATCGACATCCAGGAGCTCGAGGTGGACCCGCTGACCGACGCCTCCTACTTCGGCCGCATCTTCGCCCACAGCGGCGGCCTTGCCGACGCGGTGCGCGAGGCGATCCGCGAGCAGGAGTTCTCCGGCTTCGACTACAAGCCGGTGAGCTGCGACGGCATCGAGGCCTGCCGCGTCGCCCTGATGAAGGCCTCCAAGGGTCTGCTGAAGGAAAACTTTATCGAGGGCATGGCCTGCGACGGCGGCTGCATCGGCGGCGCCGGCTGCCTCACGCACGGCAACCAGAGCAAGAACGAGATCGAACGGCACGGCCGTCTCGCCCCTCAGAGGACCATCCGGGACGCGCTTGAGTCCATCAACACGAAAAAATAAGCACGAATCTTTTTAAAAAATGCACCGACCGCCGGGCCAAAGCCCGGCGGTCGGTGTGTTTTTCAGGGCGGGGAAAAGGCCCGGGGATCACATTTCCTTGCGCTGGAGCTGGAGACGGTCGGCGATCATGGCGATGAACTCGCTGTTGGTGGGCTTGCCCTTGGCGTTGCTCACGGTGTAGCCGAAATATTTCTGCAGCGTCTCGAGGTCTCCCCTGTCCCACGCCACCTCGATGGCGTGGCGGATGGCGCGTTCCACACGGGAGGCGGTGGTGCCGAATTTCTTGGAGACCTCGGGGTAGAGGACCTTGGTCACGGCGTTGATGACGTCCATGTCCTCCACCGTCATGATGATGGCTTCCCGCAGATACTGATAGCCCTTGATGTGGGCGGGCACGCCGATCTCGTGGATGATGGAGGTGACCACGCTCTCCAGGCTCTGGCCGGAGGCCGGAACGGCCGGCAGCTCGCCTTCCGCCCAGCTTTGGGTGAGCAGCAGCCGGACGCGCTCGGTCACCGCGCCGACCCGGCAGGGCTTGAGCATATAATAGTCCGCGCCCCGGGAGGCGGCCACCTCGGCCACGCTGCCCCAGATGAAGCTGGAGAGCACCAGGATGCAGGGATGGGGCGCCGGCAGGGTCTCCAGCTCCTCCAGCACATCCAGTCCGTCCACGTTTTCCAGAACAAGATCCATAATCACCGCGTCCGGCAGCAGCTCCCTCGCCAGTCGGATCGCTTCCTGCCCGTCTCCGGTGTTGGCAATGACCTCCATATCGGGTTCCTTGCCCAGCGCGTCTGCCAGGAAGGTACGAAATTCCTCACTGGCATCCGCGACCAGCACTTTTCTCCTGCTTTCCATGATGATCCCCTTTCCGGTGGCTCAATTCTTCTTTTAAATGGCTGTGTTTCGGTCTTTCGACCTATCATCTATAGTTTACCACAAATTTCCATCAGATGCAAGGGGATTGTTTGATTTTGTCATACTCTTTCTCGACAAAATTCGACATTGCGCATTAAGCCGCCTTGGCGCCGGAGGGGATGTCGGCGTGCTCCAGCATATGGCTCGCGAGGATGCCGTAGCCCTGGGTGGGGTCGTTCACGAGGACATGGGTGACGGCGCCCACCAGCTTTCCGTCCTGGAGGATGGGGCTGCCGCTCATGCCCTGCACGATGCCGCCCGTGGTCTCCAGCAGGCGGGGGTCGGTGACTTTAAGCAGCAGGTCCCGGGTCTCCTTGCCGTCCTCCGGATAGACGCGCACGATCTCAATGGAGTATTTTTCCACGGTATTGCCTGTGATATTGGACAAAATAATGGCGGAACCGACCTTGACCTCCCCGCGCTCAGCCACGGGGACGGCCTGCGCGCCGCCGGTCAGGCTCTGGTCGTCAAGCACACCGAAAAT
Source organism: uncultured Oscillospiraceae bacterium (assembly GCA_964627025.1). Lineage (GTDB taxonomy): Bacteria > Bacillota > Clostridia > Oscillospirales > Oscillospiraceae > JAEWRY01. Next base: position 4,202 of record CAZVHV010000005.1, read on the forward strand.
GCCGCCCGGCGTGTTGGCGTAGAGCTCGCCCATCTCCCGCTCGCTCTCAAAGGTGCCCTGCAGCTCGCCCGGCTCCCCGCTGACGCCCTTCTTCACGCCGGCCACCGTGGCGTACATGATGGAGCCGGAATGGAGAGGCATCAGCAGCGCGGTGTCCACGTCGTTGATGCCGTGGCCGAGCGCGCCGAAGCAGCCGGTCTCCGGGTCGTAGAAGGTCATGGTGCCGATGCCCGCCATGGAGTCGCGGATCCACGCGCCGAGCTTGTACAGGTCGTCGGCGCCGCACCGCACCGCCTGCGCGGTCAGCTGGACCTGCTTGCCGCCGCGGAGCACGCGGACGCTCATTTTTTCGCCGGCGGTGGCCTGAAGGGCGGCCTGCACCTCTTCAATGGAATTTACTTCGGTGCTGTTGATATGGGTGATGATATCTCCCGTCTGCAGCCCGCAGGATGCCGCCGGAGCGGCCGCGCCGCTGTCCGTGACGATTTCGGACAGGCCGACCACCATGACTCCCTCGGAAAACAGCTTGATGCCGACCGCGCGCCCCAGCGGGATCACCCAGTGCTGGCCGCCGGTCTGTGTGGCGGCGGGCACCGCTTCCCCGGCCGCGGGGACCGTCCGCACGCCGTACAGCAGAATGGCCCCCGCCAGCAGCAGAAACAGCGCGCGGATGCAGAACAGGAGCTGCGCGGCCGGCGGCCAGCTCTTCGGTTCGTCTTTCACCCGATCACTCCTTTCCAAAAATTTTTGCGCGATCAAAACGGCGCCGGACCGTCCTTTTTCGCGCCGTCTTTAATATGACCCGTTTGCCGCAAAAAAAGCGCGGTCTCCGCTGGCAATGAAACGCACCTTTGGATGAAAAAAATTTTTTGCACGGCGGCGCGCGGCGCGTTTTTCCGAGCGGGCCCCGGCCTTTCCGCTCCCTCTCCGTCGCGTTTCGTTTCCAGAGAGGATGCCACTTGACAAAACCTTGCAAAAGTCATTAAATAGGATTGATTTCCTGTGACCGCGGCACCGGAAACGAGACTATTTTGTGTGAGGATGACGGGGCATGATAAAACCGAACGTAAAAACGGACCTGATCCATGCATTTCTGAAGGACGAGGAAGCGAAAGGCAGCACCCTCAAGGACGAGGAGCTTCTGCACCTCATCCTCCAGCGCACCGTTTCCAAGGACGCCAACCGCGTCCAGGGCCAGCGGCTCACCTTCGGCCAGAAAATGGCGGACAACATCGCGAAATTCGCGGGCAGCTGGACCTTCATCTTCGTGTTTGCCAGCTGCCTGATCTTCTGGATCTTTCTCAACACCGTGATGCTGCTCCACCCCTACGACGCCTATCCCTTCATCCTGCTCAACCTGATCCTCTCCTGCATCGCCGCCATCCAGGCGCCCGTGATCATGATGAGCCAGAACCGGCAGGAGGAAAAGGACCGCATCCGCTCGCAGAACGACTACAAGGTCAACCTGAAATCGGAGATCATCATCGAGGACCTGCACAGGAAGCTGGACCGGCTCATCGCCAATCAGGAAAAGCTGATGCAGGAGCTGGAGCAGAAGAAAAACCCGCCCGACGACCTGCCGCCGGCCTGAAAAACAAAAAAAGCCATATGCAGATGCCGCATCTGCATATGGCTTTTCCGCTGCCGGGCCGTCAGGACCCGATCCTGTACAGCGGGATCGCGTTGATGACCGGCGCCTCGTAGGGATGGACGTTCCGGACGGCCGCGATCGTCAGATCGACCCTGTCGCGCGGGCAGGTGACCTCGACCTTCAGCTCTGGTTCCGAACTGAGGGCGTTCTCCGCGCCGAGATAGGGGCTGCTCCCCGCCAGCGGCCGCCAGCAGCCCGTGACCCGGCTGTACGACAGGCAGCTGTCGTAGTTTCCGATGTGCCCCGCGTCCACGCTCCGCAGCGCCTCCCGGAGCGCGGGCAGGTGTGTTTCCGGGATAAAGATCTCGATCTTGCAGTACTGAAACTCGTCCATGCGCATTCTCCTTCTATTTGGGATACGGGAAAAACAAAAAAGCTCAAAACCATCGAAAAGCGATGATCTTGAGCCGTTTTGGCACGCCCGAAGGGACTCGAACCCCCAACCCTCAGAACCGGAATCTGATGCGCTATCCATTGCGCTACGGGCGCATACCGCGCGTTTCTGTCCACGCGCCAATATAGTATAGCAGTTTTTCCGCGGTTTGTAAAGGGGGATTCTCGCTCCGGCGGGCTGTTTTTTTCGGCGCGGTCACGCGCCCTCGAAGATCATTTTCTTCTCCCGCGGGCACCAGCGCGCCGCGACCGCCGCGCCCCTGCTGCGGTAGAGGTCGAAGACGAACTGGGCGAAGGGGGCGAGGGTCCGGGCGCTGTCGCGGCGGAGGTAGTCTGGGTTCAGGTCCTGGATGCGCACCCGGTCCAGCCCGTCGGCGTCCTTGAGCAGGCGCGCCATGCCCACCGCGTGGGAAAAATCGGCCGGGAAATACTCGGCCACCGTCGGCTCGAGCTGCCGGTCGGGCCGCGAGTGGGCGGCCACCGCGCCCTGCATCAGCCGCAGCTCCTCGCCGCCCCGCCCCGTGAGCTCCCCGAGCCGGGCGGCCGAGCGGGTGCCGTGCTCGGTGTCGTAGCCGTCGTCCACCCGGCCCACATCGTGGTAGGAGGCGGACAGCAGGAGCAGGGCGGTGTCCCCGGCGGGCAGGTCCTCCCGCCAGGCGAGCAAACTGGAAAAAAGCAGGGTACGCTCGACGTGCCCCTGGCCGTGCAGGCTGCTCCGGTAGAGCGCGCCGGTGTTCAGCGAGTCCAGCGCCCGCGGCAGCAGGCCGTAGTTGCGCCAGTCCTGCAGGCCGTGCAGCAGCAGCTCGTGCGTGCCCCAGACGTCAGCCTCCAGCAGGCCGGAGAGGGTCGTGTCGGACAATCTCATCAGCTCCCTGTTCATGGTTTTGATATCAGTTTATTATATCAGATTTGTCAATCGGGGTTCCCTGAAAAATCCTGCCAGGCCGGCTCCCGCCCAAAAAGCGTTTGCCGTTTTTTGAAAGTTCCTGTTGACAAGCCGCGCTCCGTCTGATAGAATAACTTTCGCTGTGGACGAACAGATGCGCTGGTGTAGCTCAGTTGGTAGAGCAGCTGATTTGTAATCAGCAGGTCGGGGGTTCAAGTCCGTCCACCAGCTCCATAATTTCATACGGAGGAGTTCCCGAGTGGCCAAAGGGGGCAGACTGTAAATCTGTTGCATCTTGCTTCGGTGGTTCGAATCCACCCTCCTCCACCAAAAAAGCCTTGATTTTTTTCAAGGCTTTTCTTTTTTTCCGACGATGCGGATATCATTTCGCGCTCCGCCGCAGCCGCCGGATGTAATCCCGCAGCTTTCCGGCGGCCTCCGCGTTGTCCGGCGCCTTCCCGCCGATCATGCCCTGCAGAAACTCCCAGAAAACGGCCGCCAGGTTGGCTTCCTTCGCGACCAGGGCGACGGGCGGCGCCGACGTTTTCGCGACGATCACGCCCAGCTCCTCCCGCGCGCAGATCATATACCGGGGTTCCGGCTCCTCCCTGATCAGGTGGATATGGAAGTTCTCATAGTTCTCCAGGAGGCGCACCAGGTGTTCCAGGTGCAGGATATATTCCTCCGGCGTATACCAGGCGGCGCCGCCGAGCAGCATCTCCGAAAAGGCGACTTTGACCGTTCCGCTTTCGACCTGTTTCGCGTCGAAAAGCGGAACGAGTTCGGTATACGTATTGCTCTTTAAATTGCGTTCAAACAGCCGCCTCATGGTCTCCTGAAGCGCGCTCGAATCCGTCCCCTTCCCGCCGATCCGGGCCGCGATGGCCGACAGGACAGGGGCCGGCATCGTCAGAACCGAAAGCGACTCCGTCTCTACGAGGGAGTTGCTTTTTTCCGTTTCATAGTCCATCAGGGTCTCCAGATAGGCTTCCCGGTCCTTCTCCGTATAAATCCGCATCAGCGGCCTGCAGAGGCTCAGATACCGCTGGAACTCCTCGGTATACGCGCCGATCATCCCGCTGTTCCGGATCAGCATGTTCGGGGCATGATCGATCGAATTTCCGACAGAGCTTGAGACGACCGCCGAAACGCCGGGCGCGAGGAAAAGGGTCCGCCGGAATATCCCGTCCCTCTTTTTCGGGCAGAAATAGGGTTCGATCTGCCCCGTCATATAGAGCGGCACCCACTGATGGACCGCAGCCAGCATCTCATCCAAATCCCGGCTGACGGTATGGATGATTTTTATTTTATTGCCTTTGGCGAGCAGCTGTTTCATCAAGGCGGCCCAGTGTTCGGCGAACGCGCGGTCCTCGGTCATCCAGTCGGTCGCTTCGTCGCTGAACAGCAGCAGGGTCTGCGGCCTGCTCTGCGCGATCACCTCGGCGAGAAAACAGGCGGCGGCCTGACGCTTCCCCTCCACACCATAATAAATGGAGATCCCGGCCTGCGGGTACGGTTCGGGCGCCGCGTGTCTGGCGCCGTACTTGGTCGGTCCGGCCGCCGCTTCGTCTTTTTCGGCGATCAGCCAGTTCGCGATATGTTCGGAGAGGGCCGCGCCGTCGGCAGCCGCGTCGGCGCCGATCTTCAGCGTCTCGGCCACGGCTTTGCGCTGATACGCCTCCTTGCAGACTTTCGAGAAATAGGCCGCCATGGACTTCACGCAGGCCGCGTCCCGGACAGGGCTCCGCTGCCCCCTGCGCAGGCGGCTGATATGGGAGGCGTCCAGCTTGATATGGAGCGACAGCGCGCTGTTCGTGGTGTTCGTCAGCCGCATCAGAAAGTCGAGTTTTTCATAAAATTGCACGGCCATCACCTCCTCTTCAATTTACCAAATTCCGGTTCGGAATGCAACTCCCCTGACACGATTCCTGTCAGCGTATCTGACACGGTCAAATGCGCGCAGGCGGTTCATTCGGACGGCCGTATCCGGTATAATTTCCCTGAAAGGAACCCTGTGAAAAACGGCGTAAAAAGGTAAAAAATAAAGGAGGAACCGAACATGCGGAAGAAGGCATTATCCTGGATTCTCACTGCGGCGATGGTGCTGTCCCTATTTGCAGTCCTGCCCATCACCGCGGGCGCGCAGCTGATCATCACCGCGCCCGTCGCCGGCGGATATATCAATGGGTATACCGTTAAATCCGACGAAACCGTCTGGGCCTGGGGCGAAAACGGCTACGGGCAGCTCGGCAACGGAACGAACATAAACAGCCTGACGCCGGTCCCGGTACTGGGGCTTACCGGGGTCACCGCGGTGGCGGCCGGCGTTTACAACGGGTATGCGCTCAGCGCGGGCGGGGTCTGGGCCTGGGGCGCCGGCAACAACGGCCAGCTCGGCAACGGGGCGAATCTGAACAGCAATATTCCGGTCCCGGTGCTCGGCCTTAACACCGGCGTGACCGCGATCGCCAGCAGGCAGGCCTCCGGCTATGCCCTGAGAACGGACGGCACCGTCTGGGCCTGGGGCCTGAACCAGTACGGCGCGCTCGGCAACGGCAGCACGGTCAACAGCAACGTCCCGGTCCCGGTAATCGGCCTCATAGGCGCGACCGCGATCGCCTGCGGAAATTATTCGGGCTACGCCGTGGTCGGCGGGGAAGTGTGGGCCTGGGGCTCGAATCAATACGGACAGCTCGGGGACGGAACGACAGCGAGCAGCCAGGTCCCCGTAAAGGTATCCGGCCTGACCGGCGTGACCGCCGTCGCCGCCGGGTTCTATACCGCGTATGCCCTCAAATCGGACGGGACCGTCTGGGCCTGGGGCCTGAACGATCAGGGCCAGCTGGGCATCGGCACCTACTTTAACGGGGACTACAGGAACGCCCCGGTCCAGGTCGTGGGGCTGGCCGGCATCCAGGCCCTGGCCGCCGAGGGGTACGGCGGGTATGCCCTGACGTCCGCCGGAAACGTCCTGTGCTGGGGAGACACCGGAAATTCGGAAACCCGCAACCTGCTCCCGGTGCCGGTCCTCGATCCCCTGGACGGGAGCGGGTTCCTCAGCAATGTCGCCTCGATCTCAGGCGGCTTTTACAGCTCCTACGTTTTAAAATCGGATAAAAGCGTCTGGTCCTGGGGTTCCAACATGTACGGCGCGCTCGGAAACAATTCCATCAACTCCAGCCTGGTGCCGGTGCAGGTCTACGGATTCGGTCCCGTCGCCGGGCCGGTATGCCAGATCGGCGCGGTACCGTACAGCACGCTGGACGAGGCTCTGGCCGCGGTCACCGAAGGGCAGACGATCACGCTGCTTTCGAATGTGTCCTGCGCGCACACCATCCTCGTCGGCAGCAAGTCCTTCCAGATCGATGTGAGCGGCCACACCCTGACGGTCAGCAGCCCGTCCGGGTCCTCCTGCATCCTGGCTTCCAACGGCTGTGACATCGGAATTTCCGACAGCTCGATCCCCGCCGTCGGCGGGCTGATCCTGAACGCCTCCGAAAGCGCCTCCAGCTGTCTCTGCGCCGACGGGAGCGGCAGCACCATCACGGTCGGCATGCCCGCCCAGATCACGGCCTCGGGGAGCGGCGGCTGTTTCGGACTGCTGGCCCAGAACTCCGGCGCCATTGAGGTCACGGGAGACGTCCTGGCCACCGGAGACGGCAGTTACGGCGTCTACGCCAACAGCGGCGGACAGATCACGGTCCACGGAAACGTCAGCGGCGACCGTTACGGCGCGCTTGCCGTGTCCGCCGGAAGCGCCGTGACCGTGAGCGGAAACGCGACCGCCGCGGGAAGCAACATGGGCTACTCGGCAGCAGCCGCCGCCGAAGGGAACGGCAGCAGCGTGACGCTCGGCGGCAGCGCGGTGGTCCTGGGCAGCAAAGGGTACGGCGCCGCGGCCAATAACGGCAGCAGCGTCACGGTGAGCGGCAATGTAACCGCGACCGGCAGCGGCTGCTACGGCGCGTATGCCACCGGCTCCGACTTCGGCGGCGTGATCACGGTCGAGGGAAGCATCGACGCCGAGACCTACCTCAGCGTCGGCGGCGCCGCGAAGGGACCGGAGGAGACCACCGAACCGACCACACGGTCCGGGTACTGCACCTACAAATGGGGCGATCCGGTCAGCACGGTCTGGGTCCGGAATCACGCCCTCGCGGCGGCGGACACGCTGCTCTGCGAATACAACCCGGATACGAATTACGGGGTTGCGCCGTTCCTTGAGGCGGGCCAGACGGTGGACCCCGCCCACCGCCGCTCTATCCTGATCCGGTTTGACGTCTCCTCCCTGCCGGAATCGGTCCAGCACGTCAAACTGCGGCTCACCTTCTCCACGATCGCGACCCTCGGCTGTCATCTGTCCGAGGTCACGGTCCATAAGGTCACCAGCTCCTGGGCGGAAAACACCGTGACTTACAACACCGCTCCGACCTGGGACCCCGCCGTGGCCGCCACTTTTGACGGCACCGTATACGGGCCCGGGACCCAGGGCGACGTCTGGGAATGGGACATCACCGGGCTTTACAACCAGTGGAAAGCAGATCCGGCCGGCAATTTCGGCGTCCTGCTGCTTGCCCCTGAAGTGGATTCTTACGAAAACGAGACATTCTTCTCCAGAGAGGGCGCGCCGAGCGACGCGATGATGCCGCAGCTCGTCCTGGAGACCCCCGTCATCAGCATCACCGCGCAGCCGGCGGCCGCGACCGCGGTCACCCGGGGCAGCATCACCGGGAGCCTGACCTGCGGCGCCACCGTGTCCGACAGCAGCGCGCCCGTCTACACCTGGTACAGCTGTTCCGCGGCAGATAAATCCAACGCGGCGCCGCTGGACCCCGCCGTCTATCCCACGGCCGGCACCGCCGGCTTTACCATCCCGACGGACCTGACGGCGGGAACCTACTATTACTTCTGCCGGGTCAGCGCGCCCGGGGCCGAGGCGGTGGACAGCAGCGTCGCGGCGGTGACCGTCAGCTCCCCCGCGTCCGGCGGTTCCGTCAGCTACTATACGGTCGAAGCCACGGCGGGCGATCACGGTACGATCACCCCGTCGGGCCGTGTTTCGGTCGCGGAACGCGGAAGCCTCACCTTCACCATCACGCCCGACACGGGGTATGTGATCGACGACGTGCTGGTCGACGGCAGCAGCGCCGGCGCGGTCTCCTCCTACACCTTCTCTTCCGTGGCCGCCAACCACACCATTAAAGCGAAGTTCGCCCATCAGTGCCCGGGCAGCCGGTTCACCGACGTGGACCTCACGCAGTGGTACCACGAAGCCGTCGACTATGCGCTGCTCCACGGGCTGTTCAAAGGGACCTCCGCGACCACCTTCGAGCCCGACGCCCCGATGACGCGGGCCATGCTGGTCACCGTCCTCCACCGGCTCGAGGGAACGCCGGCGGCCGGCGCGGGCAGTCCCTTCGCCGATGTGGCTTCCGGGAGCTGGTATACCGACGCCGTCGCGTGGGCCAGCGCGAGCGGCATCGTGAAGGGGTATGATCCCGGCCTGTTCGGGACCAACGGCCCCCTCACCCGGGAACAGCTCGCCGCCATCCTCTACCGCTACGCGCAGTACAAAGGCTACGACACCAGCGTCGGGGAGGACACCAATATCCTCTCCTACGAAGACGCGTCTGAGATCTCCGAATACGCGATTCCCGCCGTCCAGTGGGCGTGCGGCGCGGGCATCATGCAGGGCGACGGCGCCAGGCTCGATCCGAAAGGCAGCGCCACCCGTGCCCAGGTCGCGGCCATGCTCATGCGATTCATCGAGACTGTTGTAAAATGACAGGAAAAGGCCCGGGCACCTCAGCGGGTACCCGGGCCTTTTTTCATTTTGCCGCGCCCGCCCCCGCGCACGGCAGCTGGACGGTGACGGTCAGCGAGGCGCCGTCCTCGCTCCCGGCGGAGATCGTTCCGCCGTGAACGGCCGCGATGGACTGCGCCAGGGAGAGGCCGATGCCGTAGCCGCTCTTTTCGCTGCTGCGCGACGCGTCGCCCCGGTAGAAGCGGTCGAACAGGATGCTCTGGTCGCCCGCCTGCAGCCCCTCGGCGGCGTTTTGGACGGTGAGGACCGCCTTTTTGCCCTTTTTCTTCAGGGAAAAGCGGATCTCGCTGTCCGGCAGCGCGTATTTCACCGCGTTGTCGGCCAGGATGGCGCACAGCTGGCGGAGCAGCTTCTCGCTGCCGCGGCAGCGGATGCCCGGCTGGATCTCCGTCCGCGGGCGGAGGCCGTTCTTCCCGGCCAGCAGCAGGAAGGGCTCCAGGGCCTCGGTCACCGCGTCGGAGAGGGAGAACTCCTCCATGACCGGCTTCACGCTCCCCTCGTCCATCCGCGCCAGGGAGACCAGGTCCTGCGTCAGGGCGTCCAGCCGCCGGACCTGGCTGCGGATGCCCTCGGTCCACTTGCTCTCGCCCTGCTCCAGCGCGAGCACCTCGGCGCAGGAGTCGATGACGGCCAGCGGCGTCCTAAGCTCGTGGCCGGCGTTGGTAATGAACTGCTTCTGCTTTTCATAGCTCTCGGCGACCGGGCGGACGGCCCGTTTGGAGAGGGCCACCACCAGCAGGAAGACCGCCAGAATCCCGCACAGCGAGACCAGGAGGCTGGTGACAAAGAAGGCCCGGACCGAGGAGAGGTCCCGGGTGCAGTCCAGGAAGATATAGAGGGTCCCCCCGTCGGTGCCGGCGGCCAGGTACTTGTAGCTGCCGGTGTAGCCCGAGGTCTTTCCGTCCTCCTGCAGGGCCTGCGCCATGGCGACGGCCTCCTCCGCCGACACCGCGGCGATCCGGCCCGTGTTCACCGCGGAGAGCGTCCCGTCCGCCTTCAGCTCCACCGAGAAGTAGCGGGTCTCGTAGGGCACCTCCGGGGAGAGGTCCGAATGCCGGTCCGCGCCCGCGTCCGGCCCGGGCGGCCTGTCCGGATCGTCCCGGTCGGGAAAGTCGCCGCCGTTGTCCGCGAGGATCTGCAGCAGCTCGCCGGCGGCCTGGTCTGTTTTCAGGAAATTCGCGCCGTTGACCACCCCCATCAGGACCAGCAGCACCAGGATCACCGACCCCATGGTGATGAGGATGAACCGCTTCCGCAGCCGGGCGATCATCGGCCTTCCTCCAGCGAGTAGCCGACGCCCCGCGCCGCCCGGATCTGCACCCCGCTCCCGAGCCCGGCGAGCTTTTTCCGCAGGCCGGAGAGGCAGACCCAGACGACGTTGATCTCGGCCTCGCTGTCATAGCCCCAGATTTTTTCCAGAAAGCGCTCGGTCGGGATGGCCTGGCCCGGATTTCCCATCAGCATTTCCATCATCTGAAATTCCTTGTTCGCCAGGCGGACAGACCCGCCCCGGCAGGAGAGCGCGGAGCCGGCCCGGTCGAGGGAGAGGTCGCCGAACTGCAAGACCGTGTCCTTCAGCCCGGGCTGCCGCCGGGTCATGGACCGGACGCGCGCCAGCAGCTCTTTGGCCGCGAAGGGCTTGGTCAGATAGTCGTCCGCGCCGCTGTCCAGCCCGGCCACCCGGTCGTCGATCTCGGCCTTGGCCGTCAGCATCAGAACGGGCAGGGTCATGCCCTCCGACCGGATCTTCCGCAGCACCGACAGCCCGTCCAGCTTCGGCATCATGATGTCCAGCACGGCGCCGTCGTAGTCGCCGTTTTCCAGATAGTCCAGCGCGTCCCGCCCGTTGTAGACCGCGTCCACCGAGTAGTTGCCGTGGGTCAGGATGGCGACCAGCGCGTCCGACAGGATCTTCTCATCTTCCGCCAGCAGAAGCCGCATAGGCTGTCCCTCCCGTTTTTTAAAATGGTACCACATCCGCCGCCCGGATGCAATCACCCCGCCCCGCCCTTTTGCAGGGACAGCAGGTACCGCAGGACCCCCGCCAGCGCCAGCAGGCCCCCCGCGGCCCAGTAGACGGGGAGATACGGGGAGGTCGTCCCGTAGATCTCCAGAATCCCGGCCAGGCAGCTCCCCGTCCCGAGGGCCGCCACCCCCGCGTGATAGAGGCCGCGCGCCCCTTCGCCGGGGACGGGCGCGGAAGTCAGGCTCAGCGCGAAAAAGGGCGCCGCGCCCAGCAGCAGGGGGACCAGGAACAGGAAGATCATGAACCCGGAAAAAACGCCGTGGCTGAAATACTCATAGACGGCGGAGAAGACCGCGCAGCAGAGCGAGATCCAGAGGTACCGCCGCGCCAGGACCCGCATGGCCCGGCGCTCAGGCTCCGAGGTAGACAATGTCGCTCACCTTCCTCTCCGAGATGGTCTTTCCGTTGGTCGTCGGGCTGTTGACGACCTTGCCGTTGAAGTACAGGGTGGAGGAGCCGCCGCCGTCCAGGTTATAGGCGGTCGTGACCCCCAGCCCCTGCATGAACTCGGCCAGCTGGTACAGGCTCAGCCCGGCCGACTCCTGCGTCCGCCCGTCGGCCACGACCATCACATAGTGCAGGGGCGCGATCTCGCCGATCGCCGTGCGGGGGTTGCTGGTCTGCGCCTTGTCCACCTCGCTGTTGGTCCCGACCGAGACCGCGCCGTTCTCCACGAGGCCGGGGCCGAAGGAGAGCACCTGCCACGCGCCGCCGTCCAGCAGCTCCTGCGCGGTCACGTCCCCCTCCTTCACGATGGAAAAGGCGCCGTCGGAGCCGATCACAAGGTCCTCCTGGTCGGCCGAGGCCGCCGCGGACCGGTACAGCTTTCCGTTGCGGATCACATAGCCGCTGTTCTGCGCGCCGTAGAAGTCCCCGTTGACCGCCAGCACCGCGTCATGCTCCCCGGCGATGTCGGACGTGGTCTCGGTGATGTTTTTGCCATACGTATCGCCGGCCAGCGCCGTCTTCAGCGCTTCGGCGTCGGAGACGGTGATGTCCGCCACGTAGACCGTCGTGTCGCAGCAGCGGGTCGTGGTCAGGGTGACCGAGACGCTGCCGTCGTTGTAGGAGGTGTCGGTCACCGAGGCGTCCGACGTCCCGCCGGAGGAGACCTCGGCCGTGTCGTCCACCGACGCGTAGCTCCTGGGGATGACGAAGGTGTCCAGCAGCACGAAGGCGGTGAAGAGGACGAGGACCGCGCCGGAAAGGACGCCCCAGGGGCGGTGTTTTTTGGATGTCCGCATAGAATTTCAGCTCCTTGCTTCCCGTTTCCGGAAGATCATGGTTCGCTGGAACAGCCAGCTCAGGGTAAAGAAGGTGACCTCGGTCACCAGCTTGGCGGCGAAGCGGTTTACGCCCAGCCCGTTCACCATCCAGTTGAGCAGGAAGGTGTTCCCGCAGAGGATGCAGGCCGCCAGCAGGAAATACTGGGTCCCCGTCCGGAGGACGCTCTCCCGGCTGCGGAAGACCAGCCGCCGGTTGACCGTGTAGTTCACCCCGGCGCTGACCGTCCTGGCCGCGATGTTCGAGAGGGGCACGCTGACCGGTCCCCACGACGCCGTCGCGATCACCAGCGCGCTGTACAGGCTGTAATCCACCAGAAACCCGAGGAAGGAGGAGCCGGAAAATTTCAGGATCTCCTTATAGATCCGAAAAGAGTCGCGGAAGGTGTGGAAGTGGGACCCCCGGTTGCCGTCCTCATAGATGGTCTCGATGGGGACCTCGCGCAGGGGGATATGTCTTTGGGGAAAGACCAGCAGGACGTTCATCTCATACTCGTACCGCTCGCCCTCGACGGCCAGCAGTTCGGGGATCAGCCCGCTGCCGAAGGCGCGCAGCCCGGTCTGGGTGTCGCGGACCGAGGCGCCCGAGGAAAGGCGGTAGACCGCCCGCGTCACCGCGTTCCCGAACCTGCTCCGCAGGGGGACGCCGCCCCGGAAGGACCGGCAGCCCAGAACGAGGGCGCCCCGCTCCCGTTCTGCCGCTTCGGCGCAGCGGACCGCGTCGGCCGCCGTGTGCTGCCCGTCCGCGTCCAGCGTGACCACCACCGAGTCGGCGGGCGCGCGCGTCAGGAGGTAGGAAAGCCCCGTCTTGAGCGCGCGTCCCTTCCCCCGGTTCACCCGGTGGCTGAGCAGCACCGTGCCGGACGGCACCCACTCGAACAGCCTTTGATAGGCCTCCCCGCTGCCGTCGTCCACCACCACCCGCAGGAAGCCGGCCTCCCCCAGCTCCCTCAGCAGACGCAGCAGATGTTCGTCCGGCTCATAGGCGGGGATCAGCGCGATTCTGGTCATGCCCCTTCGCTCCTTTCACGTGTTCGCTCCTTGTTCTGTCATTTATCATATGCGCCGAAAATTAAATTTACTTAAACCGCCGCCCCCCCTTTTTTCTCGTTTCGTATTATTTTATGTTGAAAAGTGACGATTGTATTTGTAGAATAGAAGAAGCGCGGGCGTTTTGCCCCTTCGCTCACTTCGTTATGGGGGGATCGGAATCATGCAGGAGCAGGCGGCCGTAAAATTATTTGATGTCCCGAGAAAACACGTCCTTTATGCCTTTTTCCTCTTTCTTTCTATCCTGATCGTATATTACACTGTCGTTATGACAGGCGGTACTGAGTTTGCCTTTACCCATCTGATGTACGTCCCCATCGTCGTCGCCGCCTTTCTCTTCGGGATGCCGGGCGCGGTCAGCACCGCGCTGCTGGGCGGGTTCTCCCTGCGGATGATCCCCCTCAACGTCATCGTCGGCACGCGCCAGACGCCCAACACCTGGATCATGCGGACGGTCATGTTCGTGCTCGTGGGCGCGGTCGTCGCCTTCCTGTTCCGCCGCATCCGGCGCTTTCAGCAGAAAGAGGTGGAGCGCTCCCTCCAGAACGTCATCACGGGCCTGCCCAACGCCAACAAGCTGAAGCAGGACCTGGACGCCATCATCCGGACGCGCAGGCCCTTTTCGGTGGTCCTCTTCCAGATCCTGAACCTGGACGAGATCAACGACTATATCGGCTACGAGATCGGGAAACAGTCCCTGCTGAAGGCGATCGGTCTGCTGTCCGCCCAGGTCGGGGACGAGACCGTCTATTCCCTGTTTTCGGATAAATTCGTCGTCATCCTGCCGTGGCACAGCCTCGGGGACGCCCGTTCGGTCGGGCTGAACTTCCTCGCCCAGACCCGGGAACCCGTCGTCATCGACGGGTTTTCCATCGACCTCAGCATCAGGGGCGGCATCGTGCACTGCCCCCTTCAGGCGAAGGAGAGCGGCGAGCTGCTCCAGAAAGTGGGCATCGCGCTGCACCAGCAGCTCACCGAGGACGCCCTTTCCATTTACAGCGCGTCGTTCGAGCAGAAAAAGGGGGAGCGGTACGAGACCATGCTCCTGCTGTTCGACGCCGTCGCCGACGGCGCGTTCCGCATGGTCTACCAGCCGGTCGTCGACCTGAAGCATCCCGGCTCCGCGGCGCTGGAGGCCCTCATCCGCTGGGACCCGGACATCGGCCGGAAGATCGGCCCCGAGGAGTTCATCGGTATCGCCGAGGAGATCGGCCTCATCAACGAGATCACCAGATGGGGCGTCCGGACCGTCATTGCCCAGATCAAGCGGTTCCAGTCCCGCGGGCTGCCCGTGAAGATCGCCCTCAACATCTCGGCCAGGGATCTGAGGGACCATTCCATCATCGAGTATATGCAGGCCTGCATCGCCGAGGCCGGCATCGACCTCGCCCTGTTCGGGGTGGAGCTGACCGAGCGCGGCATCATCCAGAACCAGAAGACCGCGGGATTCCTGCTCAGCACCCTGCGGGAGGCCGGCATCCAGATCTCGCTGGACGACTTCGGGACGGGCTACAACTCGCTGATGTCCCTCATGCACTTCCCGCTGGACTATCTCAAGATCGACAAATCGTACGTCAGCGACCTCAGCGCGCGTGTCAACCGCATCCTGGTCCAGGCCATCATCGACTTCGCCCACAACACGGGCAGGCAGGTCATCGCGGAGGGCGTGGAGGACGAGGCGCAGGTGGACGTCCTGCGGAGCTTTGACTGCGACTTCATCCAGGGCTACTACTTCAGCCGCCCCCTGCCGCCCGAAGAGGCCGAGCGCTTCCTCCTGAAGCTGCGGGAGGACGCGCGGAACGAGACCGTCGTATCCTGATCCGACCGCGCCCCGCGGCGCGGGACCGAAGCCGCCGGAACCCAGATATCTGTGAGGAGGAGATCCCCTATGAAAAAACTGCTTGTCGCCCTGTCCGCGGCCGCCGCCTGCGCGCTGCGCGCCGCTTCTTCATGGCGCGCGATCCTGTCGT
>CAZVHV010000006.1:0-1260 GCA_964627025.1 uncultured Oscillospiraceae bacterium
TGTACGACATCATCGATGCGGTGGAGCCGTATATGCCGACCGAAAAGCCGAGATACCTCATGGGGGTCGGCACTCCCTCCAACCTGATCGAGGCGGTGGCGCGCGGCATCGACTTTTTCGACTGCGTCATGCCCGCCCGCAATGCGCGGCACGGGAAGCTGTATACCTGGGAAGGGACCCTGAATATCAAAAACGAACGCCATAAAACCGATGAACGTCCGATCGACCCGCAGTGCGGATGCCCGGTCTGCCGCTCCTTTTCGCGGGCCTATCTGCGCCATCTCTTCACGGCGGGGGAGATGCTGGCCATGCGTCTTGCGGTGCTGCACAACCTGTACTTTTACAATACACTGATGGAGCATATCAGGACGGCGCTGGACCACCAGGAATTTCAGGCGTTCCGCGATGAATTTTCCGTTAAATTAGGCGGACGGATTTGAAAATTAGGAAAAAGACTTGTCAAACCATAGCTTTCAATTTATAATGAATTTCAGAATTTTGTAACGCAGGGCCTGAGCTGTCTCGGCCAATGTTAATGTTATGGAGGGAACTAGTTTGAACGATTTGATATCTATGGGGCTTCCGATGCTCCTCCTGCTGGGCGTATTTTATTTCCTGCTGATCCGTCCGGAGAATAAGCGGAAAAAAGAACTCTCCCAGATGCGCGCCGAACTGAAGAACGGCGACGAGGTGACCACCATCGGCGGCATCGTGGGTTCCGTTTGCGCAGTCAAGGAACAGACCGTTGTATTGGAGACCGGCGCGGACCGGGTCCGCATCGAGTTCGCCAAGTGGGCTGTCTCTACGAAAGGCATCCAGGCTTCGGAACAGACAAAGTAATTGTCATGACAAGCACCCTCCCGGCATAGGCTTCTGATAGCGGAAGTCTGATGCTGGGAGGGTTTTTATATGCGTAAAAATGAGGAAGAGCAGGGCATGCGGCTGGTGCAGTCCATGACCCGCGTAATCCTGGGCGGCCTGGTCGGCTTAGTAGTCTGTCTTTTGTTTTTTATGCTCTGCTCGATCGCCATCTCTTTGGGGCTATGCAAAGAAAGCATCATGTATCAGCTCGCTGTACTCGGCTGCGTCATAGGTGCTTTTGCGGGCGGATTGTGGGCGGTAAAGCGGTGTCGATCCCGCACCCTGATCATCGGTCTGGCTGTCGGAGGCGTATTCTTCCTGCTCCTGCTTACCATCGGCGTGGTCGTTTTTCAAAATACCTCTCCGGAAAGCGGCGGGCTTGGGCTGCTGTGCGGGGCA
>CAZVHV010000006.1:1270-11862 GCA_964627025.1 uncultured Oscillospiraceae bacterium
GCGCTGCCGCGGGCATTCTGGGCGGAAGGCCGAGAAAGAAACGAAGATAAGCTGAAACAACAGCATTTTGATATCTCCTCAGCATAGGATACCATATCTTGTTCCTACATGGGCGCCGGATCTTCCGGTGCCCATGTTTATTCCAAATGTTTACATAATGTTGTTTACATAAAACATAGACATAATAAACAAAATTTAAGATTTTTCCTGAAATTCCTTGCGTAATCCATGGCGGTGGATTATATTTGTTTTACTTAATTTATGGATAGTACACGAGGAGCTGACACACTTGATTAACTTGAAATTAGGATTTATTGGTGCGGGCAACATGGCATCTGCCATTCTTGGCGGCGTGCTCCGTCAGAAGCTGGTCGAACCCGGCCAGATCTGCATGGCCGATCCGATGCCGGAGAAGCTGGAGCAGCTCCGTAAACTGGGCGTCGACGTGACGGGAGATAACCGGAGGGCGGGGCTCCACGCAGACCTTCTCATCCTTGCGGTGAAGCCGCAGATGTTCGATGCCGTGCTGCCCGGGATCGCCGACTGCGTGAATGGAAAATGTGTGGTCTCCATCGCACCCGGCATTTCGGTGGACTACCTGCAAAATCGCCTGCCGGGCGCGCATATCGTGCGGGTCATGCCAAACACCCCGCTGCTGGTGGGAATGGGCGTCACTGCGATCGCCGAGGCTGAGCAGGTCCCCGCTCCTGTTTTTGAGGCGGTCAAGGACATCTTTTCCGCGGCCGGTGAGGTAGCGGTCATACCCGAAACGCAGATGGACGCTATCGTTGCCGTCAGCGGCTCCTCTCCGGCTTATTTCTTCCGGATGCTCGGCGCCATGGTCGCCGAGGCCCAGCGGCAGGGGATCGACCCGGCACTGGCGTTGCGCATGGCGGCACGCACGATGGAAGGCTCTGCCAATATGATCCTTCAGGTGGGCAAAACGGCGGACGAACTGACAACGCAGGTCTGTTCGCCCGGCGGCACTACGTTGGCCGCTCTCTCCGCCTTTGATGAGATGGGATTTGAAGCAATGATCGCCGAGGCCATGATCCGGTGTACCCGGCGCTCACAGGAATTAAGAAAGTAATATCTGCGTCCCCTTTTTCATAGGCTGTCTTAGAGGTGACGGCCATGGGGAGACGACATTTTACGAGAATTTTGGACGTGCCGTTGGGCGGGATGCTGCCTGCGCTGGTGGTACTGGGCGCGGCATTCCTGCTGGGCGGGCTGATCGGGTGCGGACTTGCCGCTTCGGTTGGCGGAGGCGCAAACGACAGTCTGGCAACTTACATCCAAAACTATATGGCCGCGGCCAAGGCCGGCATCACACAGCCGCCGGAGCTGCTGCCTTTGGTATGGGAGGTTGTCCGTTG
The DNA here is from genome assembly GCA_964627025.1 of uncultured Oscillospiraceae bacterium. Classification (GTDB taxonomy): domain Bacteria; phylum Bacillota; class Clostridia; order Oscillospirales; family Oscillospiraceae; genus JAEWRY01. Next base: position 2,647 of record CAZVHV010000006.1, read on the forward strand.
GCCGCTGTTTGCGCTTTTGCTGGGGTTTACCGCACTCGGCGTCATTGGGGTACCGCTGCTTTTCTTCGCACGGGGGTTCCTGATTTCTTTTGCAGTGACTTCCTTTGTGCGTATGTTCGGCGCGGCAGGCGGAGGACTGGCTTTTCTGTTTTTCGGACTCACGGGTCTGCTGGCGATTCCCGTCCTTTTTGTCCTTGGCGTGCAGAGCTTTCTGACTGCCATTGCGCTGGCGGGGCGGTCGCGCAACCAGGGAAAACGGCTCCAGCCGCTCTATGGACGTGCGTTTCTCGTCCGCTGCGGGATCTGCGCCACCGTTCTGGCGCTGTGTGTTCTTCTGGAATATTTCGCGATCCCGACCCTCCTGGGCGCATTGGCGGGGCGGTTTTCCATTTAAGACTGGTATGAGGAAGGTTTTGATTGTTGTGGAGTATCTGAGAGGCTATGAAGCCTACCTGACAACTGAAAAGAAGGCCTCCTCCAATACGCTCAGTTCCTATCTGCGGGATGTGCGGCAGTTCACCGACTATGCAGGCAGAGAAAAGCTGCACCTGGTCCGGGTGACGCAGCGAAACATAGAAGACTATGTCAAGTACCTGACCATGAAGGGAAAGAGCGTGTCTACCATTACACGGGCGGTAGCCTCGCTCAAATCCTTTTACGGTTATATGATCGACGCCGGGCATGTGGCGACCAACCCCGCCCGTGGAGTCGCTCCCGCCAAAGTGGAACGCAAGCTGCCCCAGATCCTTACCAGCAAAGAAGTGGAGCTTTTTTTGGAACAGCCGGAATGCACCGACGCCAAGGGGTACCGGGACCATGCCATGCTGGAGCTTTTATATGCCACCGGTATCCGGGTCAGTGAACTGATCAGTCTGAACGTGGAGAACCTCAACCTCAGCGCCGGCTTTATCCACTGTGTCGGAAAAGGGAAGGAGCGCATCATCCCGCTGTACCCGGCGGCAATCCGCGCGCTGTCGGATTACGTGGAGAACATTCGCCCTCATATGCTGGAGAATCCGGATGAGCGGGCATTGTTTGTCAATATGAGCGGCGAACGGATGAGCCGGCAGGGATTCTGGAAGATCATCAAGCACTACCAGGAGACGGCGGATATCAAAAAGGAGATCACACCGCATACGCTGCGGCATTCTTTCGCCGCCCATTTGCTCGAGAACGGCGCCGATCTGCGCTCCATTCAGGAAATGCTGGGGCATGCCGATATTTCGTCCACACAGGTCTACGCTCAGCTTTTAAACAAAAAACTCAAAGATGTGTACAACAACGCCCATCCGAGAGCTTGAAAGCCGAATGGAGAGGGCCGGAGCACCTTGTGCCCCGGCCCTCTCCTCTTATGCTTATTTGTATGCCAGCAGTTCCATTTCGATCTTCGCGCCGGTTGGGATCGCCGCTACCTGCACGCAGGAGCGGGCCGGGGGTGCATCCGGGAACCGGGTGGCGTAGATGGCATTTACGGCGGCGAAATCAGCCAGGTCAGTCAGAAAGATGGTGGTCTTCACCACGTCGGAAAAAGTCATGCCGGCGGCAGTCAGCACCGCGTTTAGATTGTTCAGCACCTGTTCGGCCTGCACCTCGATGGTGTCTCCGGCCAGCTTTCCTGTCTCCGGCACCAGGGGAACCTGGCCGGAGGTATAGAGGAATCCGTCCGCCAGCACGGCATGCGAATAGGGACCGACGGCTTTCGGCGCTCCGGCTGCAGTGACAGTCTTTTTCATAACACTACATCTCCTTTATCTGTTTTGCTCCTCGGTATGTTGTGTTATATTATAGTGCATTATCGAAAAAAAACAAGAAAAATCGGCAACAAGGAAATACATATTGCGGCAATGCAGGGCGCGTGGTACAATGATTATATGTGTGCAAACAGGAGGGACCGCTATGGTTATCTTAGGTATTGACCCCGGTTTTGCCACAGTGGGCTTTGGATTGGTTTCCTCAGAACGCGGACGCGCGGCGCTCATTCGATGCGGCGCCATCACCACGGCGGCAGGGCTGCCGCTTCCTGTCAGACTCCTGCAAATCGCGGGAGACCTGGAGACGATCGTCGGTACATTTCATCCAGATGTTATGGCGGTAGAGGAACTTTTTTTCAATACCAATGTTACCACGGGCATTGGCGTGGCACAGGCGCGCGGTGTTATTTTAATGACCGCGGAAAAACTGAATCTGCCCGTCTTTGAGTATACGCCGTCTCAGGTAAAACAGGCTGTCGTGGGATACGGCAAAGCTGAAAAGCGGCAGGTCATGGATATGACAAGGCGCCTGCTCGGCATGTCCGCCTGTCCGAAACCGGATGATGCGGCGGACGCGCTGGCGGTGGCTCTGTGCCATGCCCGCTCGGCTACCTCTCTGTTGGCAAATCGAACCGTGCGAGGTTGAACCGATGTTTTATTATCTGAACGGCACTGTGGTACATACCACCCCAAACATGGCGGTCATTGACTGCGGGGGTGTAGGATATGCCTGCCGCACCACCACGACGACCCTTTCCGCTCTGAAGCGCGGGACAGCCGCAAAGCTTTTTACTTATCTTTATGTGCGGGAAGAGATTTTCGAACTTTACGGTTTTGCCACGGAAAATGAACTGAGCTGCTTTCAACTGCTCATCGGCGTATCCGGCGTAGGACCAAAGGCGGCCCTTTCCATTCTTTCGGCCACCACGCCGGAGAATCTGGCGATGTCCATCATCACCGGCAACGAAAAGGCGCTGACCGTGGCGCAGGGCATCGGCAAAAAGATTGCGCAGCGTATCATCCTGGAGCTGAAGGATAAGCTGGCCAAGGGTCAGCTTACGCCCGGCGAGGAATACGGCGGCTCAGGCATCACCGTCATTCCGGAAAACAAGGCCACAGAGGCCGCCGCTGCGCTGGCCGTCCTCGGGTATGGGCAGAGCGAAATTTCCGCTGCGCTCAAGAACATTGAGATCGACGCGCTGCCGCTGGAAGAAATCGTCCGGCAGGCGCTTCGCAAAATGATCAAGTAGGGATATGGCGCGCCATATCCGATGGAAGGAGGCAGTCTTACATGGGCATCGACTTTTCCGACGACGGGTTTGAAACCAGAGAGCCCATCTTGACCACCTCGCTGCTGCGCGAGGATGACGGCGAGTACTCCCTCCGCCCCAAAAATCTTGCCGAGTATATCGGACAGACCAAAGCCAAGAACAACCTTTCTGTTTTCATCGAAGCGGCGAAAATGCGCAATGAACCGCTGGACCATGTCCTGCTTCACGGCCCGCCGGGGCTTGGCAAGACCACCCTTTCCAATATTATTGCCAATGAAATGGGCGTAAATATCCGCATTACCTCTGGACCTGCTATTGAAAAGGCGGGGGATCTGGCGGCTCTGCTCACCAACCTGAACGAAAATGATATCCTTTTTGTGGATGAGATCCACAGGCTCAACCGGGCGGTGGAGGAGATCCTCTATCCCGCGATGGAGGATTACGCCATCGATATTATCATTGGAAAAGGGCCGTCCGCCAATTCCATCCGCCTTGACCTGCCGCGGTTTACGCTGATCGGCGCGACGACCCGGGCGGGTCAGCTTTCCGCGCCTCTGCGCGACCGATTCGGTGTCTCTCTGCGGCTGGAGCTGTATACTCCGGAAGAACTGGCTTTCATCATCCGGCGCAGCGCCGGCATCCTCGCCGTTCCGATCGAGGAAGACGGGGCCGCCGAGATCGCCCTGCGCGCCAGAGGCACGCCCCGCATCGCCAACCGGCTGCTGCGGCGGGTACGTGACTTCGCACAGGTCAAGGCGGGCGGCGTCATCACCAGGGAAGTGGCCGATCGCGCCCTCACGGCTTTGGAAGTGGATCATCTCGGACTGGACGCCGTGGACCGCCGGATGCTGAAGAGCATCATTATGAACTACGGCGGCGGCCCCGTCGGGCTGGACACCCTGGCCGCCACCATCAATGAAGAATCTGTAACGCTGGAGGACGTCTACGAGCCCTTTCTCATGCAGATGGGCTTCATCACCCGCACACCGCGCGGGAGATGCGTCACCAGGCGTGCCTATGAGCACCTGCATCTGGAGTATTTCGGGCAGGAGCAACTACAACTGTAATACAAGGAGAATGGTCAAATGGGCAGATTATTTGGCACCGACGGGATCCGCGGCGTCGTGAACAAGGGACTGGACGCGGAGCTTGCTTATAAGGTGGGGCAGGCGGCTGCACTGGTCCTCTCCCAGGAAAAACGAGAGGGACGGCCGCTTTTTACCATTGGCAAGGACACCCGTATTTCCTCAGATATGCTGGAGGGGGCCCTGATCGCCGGGTTATGTTCCGCCGGAGCGGACGTGCTGCATCTCGGGGTCATTCCGACGCCGGCTGTGGCGTGGATCACCGCAGACAACCAGGCGGACGCGGGAATCGTGATTTCCGCGTCGCACAATCCGTTCGAGCATAACGGCATCAAGATTTTTAACGGCAGCGGCTATAAGCTCTCCGACGAGCTGGAGGGAAAGATCGAAGATATCATCCTTTCCGGCGTGCCCGTGCCCCGTAAGACTCACGGCGATATCGGACGTGTCATCTACGCCGATGAGAGGGAGTCGGAGCATTATATCAACCATCTGGCCGCTACGGTGGACGCGGAACTGGCGGAGCTGCGCGTTCTCGTCGACTGTGCCAACGGCGCGGCTTCCGCCACCGCCGCCAGACTGTTTCACCGCTTTCCCAAGCTGCGGGCGGACTTTATCAGCGACCAGCCTGACGGCGTGAATATCAACGCAGACTGCGGTTCCACGCATATGGAGCGTTTGTCCGATCTGGTGAAGGCTGGCGGGTACGATCTCGGTCTGGCTTTTGACGGGGATGCCGACCGCTGCATTGCGGTCGATGAGACCGGAGAGATCATGGACGGCGATCAGATCATGGCGGTGTGCGGCAGAGCGCTGAAGCAGGAAGGGAAGCTTACCGGAAATACCGTTGTTGCCACTGTTATGAGCAATATCGGCTTTCATATTTTCGCACGGGAAAACGGCCTGAATCTGGTCTGTACCGATGTGGGAGACCGCAATGTGCTGGAGCGTATGCAGGCCGATGGTTTTGTGCTGGGCGGAGAACAGTCTGGCCACATGATTTTTCTCGCGCATGCGACGACCGGAGACGGCCAGCTGGCGGCTCTCCAGCTGCTTCAGATCCTCTTCCGGTCCGGCAAAAAGGCTTCGCAGCTGGTGTCCGACTGCAAGAAGTATCCTCAGATCCTTATTAATGTACCGGTGGCGGACAATGCGGCAAAGGCTGCCGTTATGGCCTCCGAAGCGCTGAAAACAGCAATTGCCAAAGAAGAAACGGCACTGGGCGACGGACGGATTCTGGTGCGGCCGTCCGGTACGGAAGCGCTGATCCGGGTGATGGTGGAGGCGTGCAGCGCGGAGGACGCGCAGGGATGCGGCGAACGGCTGGCAGCCTTGGTCAGAAATTTATGAGAAAAATGCCATGTAAACTCCCCGTATCTGCCATGCATTTCATAAAATATTGTCACATATCATAAAAAACATGGAAGGGCAATGAAAATCGTAAAATAATTTGCATAAACTATTGACAAAGGCATGTATCAGCGCGTATACTATGTAAAGTATTTTAGGATGGTGTCAATGCAAATCCTGAAAAACGAATTGACTGATGAAGCAATGTGTGTCTTAGCCGCATCGGGCGACCGCATCGCAGAAGAAGCTATTGTGATGCGATATAATCGCTTGGTGCGTATTTGCGCTCGTCCTTTTTTTCTGGCAGGTGGGGACAGCGAAGATCTTATCCAGGAAGGCATGGTGGGGCTGCTTACCGCTATCCGCGAATTTAACCCAGATAAACAGGTCGCATTTCGGACCTTCGCGGAAACTTGCATCAGAAATCGAATCATCTCCGCCATTAAAACGGCTTCCAGGGATAAACATACTCCGCTGAATTCTTATATTTCTTTTGAACCCTCCCTTTTTGACGGGAAGACCGACCGCTATTTGTTTGGTGCGTCAGATCCGAGGCAGAAAAATCCCGAGGATGTTTTGATCCATCGGGAAGCCCTGCAGGAACGTATGGACGCACTTAATGGCCAGTTATCCGGTTTTGAGGCACGTATCCTCGGGTTATATTTGAGCGGGTTATCCTATTCTGAAATTGCCCAAGAGGTAGAACGTCCCCTAAAATCGGTGGACAACGCTGTGCAGAGAATTCGCCGCAAGGTGGCACAGCACATTCAATCTGGCGAACTCAGCGAAAGCTGAACGCAATATTACGATGTCCCAGCACTGTCGGTTTATTCCGGGCCTGGGCAAATGAGTCAAAGAGAGGGAAAAAAATGTTCGAAGACAAGACTTTAGTATGTAAGGAATGCGGCCAGGAGTTCGTGTTCACTGCCGGCGAGCAGGAATTTTATGCTGAGAGAGGCTTCCAGAACGAGCCCCAGCGCTGCAAATCCTGCCGTGATGCCCGCAAGAACGCTTCCCGTGGCCCCCGCGAGTACTTCACTGCTGTCTGTGCAGCTTGCGGCGGTGAGGCTAAGGTTCCTTTCGAGCCAAAGTCCGACCGTCCCGTTTACTGCAGCGAGTGCTTCGCTCGCATGAAAGAGGAAGGCTAATTACTCGGAAAAGAGACGTCCGTACGGACGTCTCTTTTTTTAGGCAGATGCAGCGATCCGTCTTTTTAAATTTACAATTTCAATCTTGAATTTTGCAGCAGCATAGGATATACTATGCCATATTCCCATTTTAAATTCTTGGAGGTTTATCACAATGACTACGATTACAAAAGATACCGTTATCGGCGACATTTTGGATATCGCGCCCGAAACCGCTCCTGCATTCCTTTCCATCGGCATGCACTGCCTCGGGTGTGCCTCTTCCCGCAGTGAGACCGTCGAGCAGGCCTGTGCCGTCCATGGAGTGGACGTATCCACCCTGCTGGAGCGCGTGAATTCCATGATTTCCGCCGAATAAGAAACTGAACTATGAAAAGGCAGGAGCGGGAAATCCGCTCCTGCCTTTTTTCAAGGGAGGCGTTCCATGAACTTATCTCCAAGGCTGCGCTGCTTAGCCGAAGAAGTGCCCCCCGGTGCGCGGCTGGCAGATGTGGGTACCGACCATGCGTATCTTCCTGTCCGGCTGCTTCAGGAGGGAAAAGTCAGCCGAGCAATCGCCGCCGACATCAGACCCGGGCCGCTGGAGCGGGCCCGTCGGACGGCATCGCGCTATAGTATGGAAGCACACATCTCATTTCGGCTGTGCGACGGACTCGCGGATATCAGGCCGGATGAAGCGGATACCATCGTCATTGCCGGTATGGGAGGGGAGACTATTGCCGGTATCCTTGGGGCTGCGCCTTGGACGGGCGCGGGCAGCCATTTGTTTTTGCTCCAGCCAATGAGTTCGATCCCAGATTTGCGCATCTGGCTGCAGGATCACCATTTTTACATTGAAAAAGAACATATTATTGCAGAGGGCCGCAAGTATTATGTGATAATGGTTGTCCGTTCAGGCGAATCACAGACGATGACCGCTGGGGAATATTGGGCAGGACGACAGTGGAAGGGGATGCAGGCGCCGCTGCGTGAGAGTTATCTGAACGACCTCAAGCAGCGGGCGGAACGCGGACTGGCCGGGCTCCTCAGTTCGGCTGCTCCCGGTGACGCGCCGCGGCGGACCGAACTGGAAGCTGTGGTTTCCGATCTCAATGACATGATAAAGGAGTGGCAAGCGTGGCAACCGTGAGGGATATCTATACCTGCCTGGATCGAAAGGCGCCGTTCTCTTTGCAGATGGACTTTGATAACTCCGGATTCCTGGTTGGCAGGTGGGAGCGGGAAATCAGCCGCCTGCTCGTTGCGCTGGACATCACGGAGGAGGTTGTGGCAGAGGCGGCAGAACAAGGCGCAGGGCTTATTGTCTCCCACCACCCTGTGATCTTCAACCCGTCAAAAAGCGTCACCGACAGTGACCCGGCCGGGCGGCGGCTGCTTGCGCTCATTGAGCACGGCATTGCCGCGATTTGTGCGCATACCAATCTGGACTGCGTCACCGGCGGCGTCAATGATGCGCTGGCTCGTGCATTGGGACTGCAGGAGACGGTGTTGCTCCATACAGACGGCATCGACAGCAGCGGAACGCCTTATGGAGTGGGACGCATCGGAACCCTGGCGGCGCCCTGCACCACAGCGGAATTCGTTTCATTCGTCAAAATTGCGCTTGGCGCGTCCGGGGTCCGCTATGCAGACGCCGGGACTCCGGTTTCCAAAGTAGCTGTGGGCGGCGGCGCGTGCGGCAGTATGCTTGCGGAAGCTGCCGCTCTGGGCTGCGATACCTTCGTCACCGCAGATGTAAAATATGATATGTTCCTGGATGCTGTCTCTATGGGCCTGAATCTTCTGGATGCCGGCCATTATCCCACAGAGAATATGGTATGCCCCGTTCTGACCGCCTGGCTCCGGGAGGCATTTCCGGACGTGGAAGTGATGCAGTCCGGCCGCCACAGGGAGATAACCCGATATCTGTAGACGGAAGGCTTGCAGAACGGCACTATTTATGGTATAATACCCGCGATTCAGCAGGTATTATACCATTATCATAAATCGCTTGTGATGCTGCGGTTTATGATATAATTTTTTCTGCAATGATTCGAGAAGGGGTCGATCTTATGTCAGGACATTCCAAATGGCACAATATTCAAAAAACAAAAGGCGCGGCAGATGCCAAACGGTCTCAGGCGTTTACGAAAATCGCCCGTGAAATGATCGTGGCGGTAAAGACCGGCGGCGGCGGCGATCCGAACAACAACTCGCGTCTGGCCGCTGTAATCGCCAAAGCCAAGGCTGTCAATATGCCGAACGATAACATCAAGCGCACCATTGAAAAAGCCCTCGGCAGCGGCAACAGCGACAGTTTCGAGAGCGTTACTTACGAAGGCTACGGACCGAGCGGCGTTGCCGTCATCGTGGAGGCCCTCACCGATAACCGTAACCGCACCGCTCCGGAAATGCGCCACTATTTTGACAAGTACGGCGGAAACCTGGGCGCGACCGGCTGCGTATCCTGGTCGTTTGACCGCAAGGGCGTCATGGTCATCGAACGGGAAGACCTGGACGAAGATACCGCTATGAGCGACGCGCTGGATGCAGGCGCCGACGACTTTGTGGTCGAGGACGAGTGCTTCGAGATCTATACCTCACCCGACAGCTTCGGCGAAGTTTACGAGAA
>CAZVHV010000006.1:11872-17061 GCA_964627025.1 uncultured Oscillospiraceae bacterium
CAGGTGGAAATGGTGCCGCAGAACTCTGTCAAGCTGACCAGCGAGGACGATGTGAAAAACATGGAGAAGCTCATCGATATGCTGGAGGAGAATGACGACGTCCAGAACGTCTGGCATAACTGGGACGAGGATTAATCAGCAGATTTAACCGCCTTTTTCTATGCTTTTGAGCAGCGGAAAAGGCGGTTTTTACATCAGATCCTGAAGGGAATGGTTTGAAGTGAAAAGGACTGTCCTATTTTTTTCGCTGGTGTTGGCGCTGGCGGCCGCGGTGATTTTCTCATTATCCATGCAGACCTCTCCGCCGCCCACAACCTACGGCACCATCACAGTCGCCTATGCAAATTACAAACTGAACATAGACGGGAATCCGGTCGTCCCGCGGGATGCGGCAGGGAACAGGGTAGAGATTTTTTCCTATAACGGCACGACGTATCTCCCCGTCAGAGCCGCGGCAAACGCATTGAACAAAAATGTCACCTGGGACGGCAGCGCCAATACCATCTATCTCACCGACAAACCGAGCACAGACGCGCTAGCCGGGACCAATTCCGTTTCTTCCGAGGATGATGTTACCGGAAAAACAGGTACGGAAGCGATCACAGTCGCCTACATGTTGATCAAGATCGATATAAACGGAACCATTATCACGCCAAAAGACGGGAATGGAACTGTGGTCGAACCCTTCCTGTACAATGGCACGACCTATCTGCCGGTAAGGGCGATCGGGACCGCTTTCGGCAAGAGCGTCGGTTATGACAACGCCAGCAAGACGATATCTTTGGCAAGCGCTCAGCTCAGGGTATCCTTTCTTGATGTGGGACAGGGAGACTCTATTTTTATCGAACTGCCCGGTCGGGAGACCATGCTCATTGATGCCGGAAATGCGGATAATGGAGAAGATATCGTCAACTATATAAAAGATCAGGGGTATGATACGATCGATTATCTGGTTGCCACACACCCCCACGCGGATCACATCGGCGGTATGGCTTATGTGGTAAAGAATCTATCCATCCAATCGGTTTATATGCCGAAAGCAGGAACAACAACACGGACGTATGAAAACCTGCTCAAAACCATCCAGGAGCAGGGCTTGTCCATCCATACGGCGAAGGCCGGTGTTTCTATCCTCGATACGGGCGATTTAAAAGCGGATATCCTGGCTCCGAACAAAGACAGCTATGAGGACCTCAACAACGATTCGGCGGTCATTAAAATCACCTACGGGACCCGTTCCTTCTTATTCATGGGAGACGCCGAGACTCTCTCCGAGAATGAGATCACGGCCGATGTAAAAGCTGATGTGCTCAAGGTCGGACATCACGGCAGCACTTCTTCGACCGGCCGCGCATTCCTGGCTAAAGTCGATCCCGCATACGCGGTCATATCGGTCGGAGCCGATAACGACTACGGGCATCCGGCGGAAGAGACGCTGGAAAAACTCTCTGCCGTCGGCGCTTCGATCTACCGGACCGATCGAGACGGAACGGTCGTGTTTACGACCGACGGTACGACGATCTCAGTGAACAAGTGAGGGCGGTTATGAAAGTCATCATCGATCGATTTGAAGGCGAGTTCGCCGTCGTGGAATTGGAAAACAAAAGCTTTGTGAATATGCCAAGACAGCTTGTTCCAGAAGGCGCAGGGGAGGGGGCCGTCCTAACAATCAGGATCGAGGCCGAAGAGACGCAGCAGCGGCAAAAAAGGATCGAAGATTTGCAGAACAGCCTCTGGAAGGATTAGCTGCTGTATTCCTGTTTTATGTACCAATGCAGGGCTGAAGGCATAGAATGGCGCAGTCTTATGCAGCGAAAGGACTGACGTTCCGTGCCTTTGACAATCATCCCATATCGGCGGGAGGCTGCCGTTGCTTATGCGCACCAATGGGCCTTTGGCCGCAATCCAAGATACTATGACTATGAAGAAATTGGCGGGGACTGTACAAATTTTGCCTCCCAGTGCCTTTATGCCGGGTCCGGCATCATGGATTTTACGCCGGTTACTGGTTGGTATTACATAAACGCCAACGACAAAGCCCCCGCCTGGACGGGCGTGCCCTATTTCTATAATTACATTACCGGAAAAAAGACCCGCCCCGGTCCGTTTGGAGTGGAAACCACGCTGGATCAGCTGCAACCGGGGGATTTTGTTCAGCTTCATTTTGAGGGCAAGGCCGTGTTCAGCCACACCCCGATCATTGTCTCTATGGGAAGCCCGCCTACGCTGGAAAATACGCTGGTTGCCGCGCATACCTATGACGCGGATAATCGCCCGCTCAGCACATATTCTTTTCAGGATATCCGTTATCTTCATATTTTAGGGTCGTATTCCTGGTCTAGGGGGCAGCAATGACAAAGCCCGGAGCGCTTTTTGGAGCAGCTCCGGGCTTTTTTACTTGTTTTTTTCCGAATTTTTTTTGATATGTGCAAGCGGATTGGACATTGCCGCGATCCGCAGGTCCTCGTTATCAATGTGGGTATAGATCTGTGTCGTGTTCAAATGCTCGTGCCCCAGGACCTCCTGAAGTGTGCGTACATCTACGCCGTTCTGGAGCATCAGCGTAGCCGCGGTATGGCGCAGTTTATGGGAAGAATACTGGGTGCTGTCCAGTCCGGCGGTTAAAAGATGCTTTTTCACCAGCTTATGGACCGCTGCGGTGGTGATGCGGGTATGCTTTCGTGTGATAAAAAGCGCGGTTTTGTCAATAATACCTTGCGTGCCGCGAACTTCCATCCAATCGGAAAGCGCCTGCCTGCAGGCGTCGTTCAGGAAAAGCATACGTTCCTTGTTTCCTTTTCCAAGCACCCGCAGCTGCTCCTCATGGATATCGGTGAGATTCAGATTGACCAGCTCGGAGATGCGGAGGCCGCAGTTTAAAAACAGGGTAAGAATGCAGTAATCGCGTTCCTTATTCGGCCCATCCACAGCCTTCAGCAAACGGATGCTTTCATCAAGGCCGAGATATTTTGGAAGGGCTTTTTTTAGACGGGGGGAGTCGAGATCCTCCATGGGATTTTCCAGCAGCAGTTTTGCCTTGTGGGTGAGGTATTTATAGAAGGAGCGGATGGCGGCAACTTTTCGCGCACGGGAGGCGGCGCCCAGGGAGCGGTCGCGCGTAAGATAACTCATATAGGAGTACACGTCGGTGATGGTCACGCAGCGCGCCAGATCCAGGTCAACGTCATCGATGCTGATCTGACTCAGTTCCGCGGTGCGCGGAACTTTGCCTTTTTCAAGTTTGACAAAGCGAAAGAAGCCACGCAGATCCAAAAAGTATTCGTCAACTGTTTTGCGCGAATGTCCCTGGATGGTCTCATGGTAGGTCAGGAATTCCCGGATGATCGGAGGGGCCTCGGTACGAAAATCCATAAACGTGCGGCAGCCTCCCCTGTAGTCAACAAAATTTTTATTTTGTTGACCGCGAGGGACGCGCAGCCGCTTCTCCTCTCTGTTGTAAATTCAAATCTGGAATGGGTGAAAATAATGAGCCTGATTGCGTGTACAGAAGATTGCGTCTATCAACAGGATGGTCGTTGCGCTCTGTCGCGCGCCGGTTCCTACGGCAGGCCGTCTCCCAAAAACCCCTGTGTCAATTTCGTCCCGCGGCATGATGAGCATTCACAGGACCGCGCTGAGCACCTCACGGATATTGCTTGCCCGGATCAGCTGTAATCCGTCCGGCACCGTGAGCGTTCCGGTTCCGCGGGACGGAATCAGACACTTTGTAAATCCAAGCCGGCGCACCTCAGAAAGCCGCTGTCCAAGCGCGCTGACCGAACGCAGTTCGCCTGTCAGGCCGACTTCTCCGATTGCAGCCAGATCATGCGGTATCGGTTTGTCCCGAAAGCTGGACGCCAGCGCAATGACGGTAGCCAAGTCGGCGGCAGGCTCATCCAGCGAGAGGCCTCCGATGACATTGATATACGCATCGCAGCTGCTCACCTTCAGTCCGCCGCGCTTTTCGATCACAGCCAGCAGCAACGCCGTGCGGTTGTAGTCGATGCCATTGCTTGTCCGCCGTGGATTTCCAAAACTTGTCGGCGCCAGAAGCGCCTGAATCTCAGCCAGTACCGGCCTTGCGCCCTCCATAACACAGGTGACGCAGGTGCCGGGAACGTCCTTCAGGCGTCCGGAGAGCAGCATTTCCGAAGGATTGGGTACCTCGGCCAGACCTTTCTCCTCCATTTCAAAGACACCGATCTCATTGGTGGCGCCGAACCTGTTTTTCGCGGCCCGCAGGATCCGATAGGTCACGTGCTGTTCTCCCTCAAAATAAAGCACACAGTCCACCATATGCTCCAAGACCTTGGGACCGGCAAGAAATCCCTCCTTATTGACATGACCGACCACAAATACGGTAACCCCCTGCCCTTTTGCAAGCTGCATCAGGGCCATGGTACATTCCTTCACCTGCCCCACGCTGCCGGGTGAGGCGGAAAGCTCTCCATGATAAAGGGTCTGGATGGAGTCGACGATCAGAACATCCGGCTTCAGCTCGTTAACCGACTCCAGTATGTCCTCCAAATTGCTTTCTGCCAGCAGAAACAGGCCGTCGCTTCGGATTCCGAGCCTGTTTGCGCGCAATTTGATCTGGCGTTCCGACTCTTCACCGGAAACATATAAGACATTGGAGAAACGGCAGATATTATCGCAGATCTGCAGCATCAGCGTTGATTTCCCGATTCCCGGCGCACCGCCCACCAGCACGAGAGAGCCCTTGACCGCACCTCCGCCCAGCACCCGGTCCAGTTCGGAAAGTCCGGTCTGAAACCGCAGCTCGTCTGTGAGTTCCACCTCGTTTGCCGGATGCGGGCGATTTGCGGCGGTCCGCAGACTGCTGCCCCCTCTCCCCTGCGCCGCGCCGGTCTTCTTCTTCGATTCGACGGGCTGCTCTACAATCGTGTTCCAGGCCCCGCAGGCGGCACACTTCCCCTGCCATTTTGGAGTCTCATTCCCGCATTCGGTGCAGTAAAAGATCGTTTTAGCTTTCATTAAAATGGTTCTCCTTCTGATATCGTCTGCTGAAAATCGAGGTAGGCGCCTGCCAGCGCGGCGGCAATCCTGAGCTGATAATCATCGGTCTGCAGCAGCGCGTCCTCGGCAGGATTGGAGAGAAACCCGCATTCTACCAAAATCGCACGGCAGGTGATATGATTCATAAGATAGACCGAAGTGGGGATCCTGGC
>CAZVHV010000006.1:17071-19136 GCA_964627025.1 uncultured Oscillospiraceae bacterium
GGTTGTTTTCTGGATCAAGGGCAATGCGCAGCGTCTCCTGTGTATGCTGGGCAAAGACATAGGACAGATCCTCATTGGCGTAAAAGACCTGTGCACCGTGATACTTCCGGTTTTGAAAAATGTTCTGATGAATGCTGATCAGGGTGGCGTTTTTTGCGCGTTCGATTGCCGCTACCCGGTTTCTGATATCGGACGATTTCTTTTCCCTCAATGTAACCGAGCCTGCATCATGAAGCGAAACGTCTGTAGTCCGGAGCATGAGCGTGTCTACCCCATAGAGCCCCAACACGGCATCCAGACGCGTGGCAATGGCGAGATTGATGCCGCTCTCCACCGTACCGGCGGAAGAGACGGCGCCGCCGTCTTCCCCGCCGTGCCCTGCATCGATAACGAGGGTCTGATCGGAAAACCTGGCGGGAGAAATGACAGCCAGACCATTTCCGGGTCTCCCAAAGATCAGGCGGAAGCATATCCCTGCCGCCAGAAGCGTGAGCAGGATCCCCACAAAAAGCTTTCGGACGATTCGTCTTTTCATATCGGACACCCCCTCCTGTACCTTATGAGAGGGTAAAATATGATATGTCCTTTTCTGTGCATTGTACCACAATCACAGCCGGATTTGAAGAGTGTTCCGTTCCCCTTTTGTCGCATAAGATAGAACAGAGGGATGCATCCGTGCGCCCTTGAATCTACAACAAGGAGGAAACCACTCATTGTATCCTGAAAGCAATCTCACTTCCTGCCCGGATTCATCTGGTACGATGCCAAGCTGCGCGCCGCTGGCTGTGCCTTATGTGCCGTTCCAGCAAAAAGGGGCGAAACGATATCAACAGGCTGATGCCCTGAATAACGGGACCCTCTACCCTGGCCTCAATCTGCCGTTCCGCATGAAGGCGGAGGCTGCCAATGTTCCAAGCGGACCCATGGCCGAACTGCAGGCCCTGGAATTTGTGATCCTGGAGCTCGGTCTCTATCTGGATACCCACCCTGACGACGCCGAGGCCTTCGAGCTTTACAGACAGTATGTCATGATGGAGCGCGAAGCCCGCAGGCAGTACACCGCCGCAAACGGTCCCCTCTTTCAGTCTGAGTCTGCCGACGGAAAAAGCTATGGATGGGTCAAAGACACCTGGCCGTGGCACATGACGAAAGGATGGGAAAAATAAGATGTTCGTTTACGAGAAAAAGCTGCAGTATCCTGTGAAAATCTCCACCCCGAACCCCAAGCTGGCTTCCTATATCATTAGTCAGTATGGCGGACCGGATGGCGAGTTGGGCGCTTCCCTGCGTTATCTCAGCCAGCGGTATTCCATGCCGTATCCCGAACTCAAAGGGCTTTTAACTGATATTGGTACCGAGGCATCGGTCTTGCGAAAAAGCGCCTCTCAGTCGGCATCACACACGGACAAGCATCAAAATCAACGGAGGAAATACGATGAACCATTTAAAATCTGAAAAATCCCCTTACCTGCTCCAGCACGCCGATCAGCCGGTAGATTGGTATCCCTGGGGAAAAGAGGCGTTCGACAAAGCCCTGGCCGAGGATAAGCCGGTATTCCTGAGCATCGGATACTCCACCTGTCACTGGTGTCATGTCATGGCTCACGAGTCATTTGAGGACCTCCAGGCAGCAGAGGCACTCAACAGCAATTTTATCTGCATCAAAGTCGACCGGGAGGAACGCCCGGACGTAGACGCGGTCTATATGTCCGTTTGTCAGGCGCTCACCGGTTCGGGCGGCTGGCCGCTTACCATCCTGATGACGCCGGAACAAAAGCCCTTCTGGGCGGGGACCTATCTACCGAAACGGGGGCAATATGGCAGGATCGGTTTGATGGAGCTGCTGGGGGCGGTGGCACAGCAATGGAAGTCAGACCGGAAAAGAATGCTCGAAGCGGGCGAAAAGATCACTGATTTTCTTAAAGAGCAGGAACAGGCGCTCCCCTCCCCTTCCGAGCCAAGCAGAGAACTACTTCGTTCGGCGGTCAGCTTTTTTCGGGACAGCTACGATTCCAGATGGGGCGGCTTCGGCATCGCGCCGAAATTTCCGGCGGCACATAATCTG
>CAZVHV010000007.1:0-18711 GCA_964627025.1 uncultured Oscillospiraceae bacterium
CGGCCAGATAGGGCTTGAGCGCCCCTTTTCCCGCGTGGAGATTGTAGATGAACAGCAGGGTCTTCATAACTTCCCTCCCAGGACCGCATACAGACTATTTTATTATTATAAGGCAGCTCCCAGAAAATGTAAACCATAATTTCCCGCCGGGAGAAACGAGAAAGCCGCGTCCGGCAGAACGCGGCCTTTGTCCTCAGCTGTTCCGAGAGAGCCATTCCTCCATCAGGCGGAGGAATTCGAGGTCGCTGCAGAACGGCTCCGGAGGCTTGCCGTCCAGCCAGTCGACGGCGCCCTGCCAGGTGGAGTTGCGGCGCGAGAGCACCTGCAGCATGAAGGTGGCCACCCTGCCCCGGGCCGCCGCGACCGTCCCGGCGGGGATGCCGTCGTCAAGGTCCTCCACCGCCGCGGGGACGGCGTTTTCCCGCGGGGCGAACCTGCGGGTGCGCTGGAAGGCCTGGGGGAAGTTGCGGACGTCCATCACATCCTCCAGCTTGAGCACCAGGTCGCCGCAGTCGGAAAAGGCGATCGGCCCGGAAAGCTGGCGGCTGTACACCGACCCGCTCATCCGTCCGTCCCGGACGCCGTCCACGCAGACCCGGAACGCGGTGTCGTTCTGATTGAAAATTTCCATATCCTTTTCCTCCTGTGGGAAATCAGCCCTGGGCGGCGAGGCGCTTGCGGAGCCAGTCCTCGTTGATGCTGTGCCGGAGGGCCGTCTCCGGCTCCACCCTGCCCGACCGGACCAGATTCAGCAGGCTCTGGTCCATGGTGATCATGCCCTCGGCCGCGCAGGAGGAGATCATGTTATCCAGCTGGTGCGCCTTGGATTCGCGGATCATGGTGCGGATGGCGCTGTTCACCCGCATCACCTCAAAGGCCGGCACGAGGGCGCCGTCCACCGCCGGGACCAGCTGCTGGGAGACCACGCCCTCCAGGACCATGGACAGCTGGGTGCGGATCTGCTGCTGCTGCTCGGGCGCAAAGGCGTCCACGACGCGGTCGATGGTCTTGGCGGCGCCGATGGTGTGCAGGGTCGAGACCACCAGATGGCCGGTCTCGGCCGCGGTGACCGCCGCGCGGATGGTCTCCGCGTCCCGCATCTCGCCGAGCAGGATGAAATCGGGCGCCTCGCGCATCGCGGCCCGCAGGGCGACGTCGTAGGTGGCGGTGTCGATGTTCAGCTCGCGCTGGGTGACGATGCTCTTCTTGTGCGGGTGGAGATATTCGATCGGGTCCTCGATGGTGATGATATGGGCGCTGCGGGTGGTGTTCACCTCATTCACGATGCAGGCCAGGGTGGTGGACTTGCCGCTGCCCGCCGAGCCGGTGATGAGCACCAGGCCCTTGGCGCAGCCGGCAAAGTCCATCACGTTGTCCGGGATGCCGAGCGCACAACGGTCGGGCAGGCAAAAGGCGACGACCCGGATGACGAGTCCCAGCGAGCCGCGCTGGCGCAGGGCGTTGACGCGGAACCGGGCGAGCCCCGGGACGGCGACCGAGAAATCGTCGTCGCCGGTCTCGAGCAGCTTGTCCATGCCGCGGCCCCGGCCCAGCGCGTAGACCGCCTCGGCCAGCGCGCGGGTGTCGTCCGGGAAGAGTGCCGCACCCTCCTCGCGGACCACGAGGCCGTTGATTTTATAACAGACCGGAAGCCCGGCGATGATCAGAATGTCCGAGGCGCCGCGCTCCACGGCCCTGACCAGAATTTCCTTGAGCAAAAAAGCAGCTCCTTTCGGATGGTCCGGGCGGTCAGCCGCCCTCCCACACGGGAAGGAGCGGGTCCTCCCCGTCGTCGGCGCGCTCGGCCGTCACAGTCTTCCACGCCAGCGCCGTCACGCTGCCGTCGGCGTTGCGGATGAGATGGATGTAAAGCGACTGGGTGTCGGTCATCGGGATGGTCCGCTCCAGCTCGGCCCCGGTCCCCGCCGCGAACCCGGCGGCCAGGGCGGCCCCCTGCGCGTCGGCGGCATAGTACGCCGAGACCGTGTCGGCGTTGATGCGGGACAGGCGCTCGTCCGCCCGGGCCGAGGAAAAGGTGAGCATGGCGAAGGTGAAGAGGCAGAGGAGGATCAAAACGGTGAAGAGGGTGATGACGCCCACGCCGGCGGGAGAACCGCTTTTTCCGTTCATGGGGCGTTCACCTCCTGCGCGCGGGACGCGGTGATGGTGTAGAGCACGCGCCCGTCCTGGGCGGCGACCGTGATCTCGGCGGTGCGCAGGCCGTTTTCCGAGCAGTCGTCCACCGTCACCACAAGGTCGTCCTCCCGGACGGCCGTGTCCCCCGCCCCGCCGGCGCGGAAGGTCTCGGCGGCGGTCTCGGCGAGATAGACGGCGCGGGTGAGCCGGGCGCTCTCCTCGCTGATGCCGTGCGCCCTGAGGAGCAGGCCGGCGCAGACGACGGCGCAGACGGCGAAGAGGAACAGATCGAGGATGAGCTCGGTGAGCAGCAGGGTAGAGCGGTTCACGGTTTCTTTCACAGGCTGCCCGCCTCCCCCACTCCGCAGCGCGGCGAGACCGACGTCTGATAACAGGTCCCGTCGGCGTCGGTGACGGTCAGGGTCATGCGGCCGCCCTCGACCGTCACGGCGAGGGAGTCCGCCGGCAGGACGGGCAGGCCGGCCTCGGGCGCAAGGTCTGCGCCGGCCTCCATATAGAGCTCGCGCAGCTGCCCGTCCAGGCAGTAGAGATAGGTCACATAACCGCCGTCGGCGAGGACGATGGTGTCCAGCCCGTCAAAGGAGCCCACGCGCACGCCCCCCGCCGTGTCGTTGCGCCTGATCTGGTTGACCAGGTAGCTCAGGGCGGTGCGCCGCACGTCGTTTGCGTCGGCGGTGCGGACGGCGCCGCGGTAGATCCTGCTGCCGAACAGGGCGATGCCCATGGCCAGCAGGAAAAACAAGGCGCACAGCGCCAGCACGGCGGCCGAGCGCAGGGCGCTGCTGCGGTTCTGTTCAAACATGGCGGACGTCCTCCTTCCGGCAAACGGCGCAGGCGGTCAACGGGGCAGAACGGTGATATCGGGCAGCAGGTTGGCGGCCACATACCGGTAATCCACAAAGTAGCGGCCGGTGTCCACCGTGACGCCGTAGCGCCCGGTCAGGCAGTCCAGCGAGGGCGGGTAGGCGCCCTCCAGGGCGTAGCACTCCACCGCGGCCCGGCGGATGCTCTCCTCGGTCATGGCGAGGTTTTCCCGGTCGGCCCTGTCGCCGAGAAAGCCGGAAAACAGCAGGAGGGCCAGCGGGATACAGAGAACGAACAATGCCGGCGGCAGCACGCGCAGCCAGCGGTTCGGGCGGTTCCGAAACATCACAACCCATCCTTTCGGGAACGAGCGCGGGCGCCCTCAGGCGCCGACGGCCGACAGAACGCCCAGCAGCGGGAGCATGACCGACAGGAGCACCAGGCCCACCGAAGCGCAGAGGGCGAGGACCAGGCCGTACTCGAACCGGCCCAGAAGCCGCCCGAGGGATTCCTCCGCCTCGTTCTGACAGCGGCGCGAGAGCTCCTCCATCGCCCGCTCGGAGGCGCCGCTGCGGAAGCCGGCCGCCAGGAGCCCGGACTGCAGGCGGTCCAGAATGCCCGCGCGCTCCACCGCCGCGGGGAAGGCCGCGCCGGCATACATGTTTTCCCGGCAGGCCCGGATCGGTCCCTCCAGCGCCGAGCCCTCCAGCAGGCGGCCGGTGCGCTCCACCGACTCGTCCAGGGGCAGGCCGCTCGCGAGCATCAGGGCCATGGCCGAGGCGAAGCGGCTGCGGTCCACCGCGCGGGAGACGGCGCTGCGGCCCAGCAGGGAGCGGCGAAGGCCGAGGCAGACCCGCGCCCCCTTCGCGGTGCGGAAGAGGAAGAGCAGAAAGCCGGCGGCCAGGATGAGCAGGACGGAAAAACCGGCGGCCAGGAAGCTGCTCGCACCGCTCAGGCGCAGGAGCAGCTCGGCCGGCGGGGACAGGGCGAGGCCGAGCTGGTCGAAGACCTGGCGGAACACCGGCAGCACCTTTTCCAAAAGCACCAGAAAGACCACCGCGACGAGGACGGCCATGAGGGCGGGATAGGTCACCGCGCGGCGGATGGCGCCCCGGATCTCGGACTCGCGGCGGTAATAGCCGGACAGGGCGTCCAGCACCTCGTCCAGCCGGCCCGACGCCTGCCCGATCTCGGTCATGCGCAGCAGGTAGGCGGGAAAGGCGCCGGTCGTCTCCAGCGCGGCCGAGAGTGGCATGCCCGCCGCCAGGCCCTCCCGGACCCGCTCGAGCAGCGCCGTTTCCCGGCCGCCGCCGGCGTCCTCCAGGAGCACGGAAACACTCTCCTCCAGCCCGATGCCCGCCTTCTGCATCAGGGCGAGCTGATAGCAGAACACCGAGATCTGGTCGGGGGACAGGGGAGAAAAGACGGGGCCTGTTTTCTCTGTCATAAGCCACCTCCCTGCACAAGAGCAGGGTGTCTCCACCCTGCTCCGCCAATGGTTAATATGCGTATTTTTGCGTATAATTGGAAGCGTTCCCGATATACTTCAGAATGGCCGGGCTGGACTTGGCGGCCGAGGCGAAGGTGGGGTCCATCAGCTTCCAGCTCACCCCGTCGAAGTAGATGGCCTTTTCGACCCATCCGCGGCCGCTGATGTAGACGCTGATCCACGCGTGGTAGACGGTGCCGGCGTAGCCGACGACCAGCTTGCAGGGGATGTTCTGCGAGCGGAGCATGGCGGCCATCACGGCGGCGTAGTCGAAGCAGATGCCCTTGCGCTCGGCCAGCACGCTGTCCACGACCGGCAGATAGCCGGCGGTGACCGTTTTGGCGCGCGCGTAGTCGTAGGTGAAGTTCCGGATGACGAACTCATAGACGGCCGTGAGCTTGTCCAGGTCGGTGGTCTTCCCCGCCGTGAGCTCGGCCGCCTTGGCGACGACCTTGGAGCCGCTGTTGTAGTTCACATACTGGTTGCTGTAGAGGAAGGGCAGAAACTCGTTGCGGAGCTTGAGCTGGAGGGTGCAGCTCTGCACCAGGGCGTACTTGGTGCCCGAGGTGTTCTCGAAGACCCGCACGGTGTAGCTGCCGTCCCCCTCCACCAGCGGGAAGGTCTCATAGGCGCCCTGGTTGTTCAGGTTGTAGGTATAGGTGGTGCCGCCGGCCTTGGCCACCTGGACCTTGATCTTCACGTCTCTGCCGCCGGTGTACTTGACGAAGACGATCCCTTCGGCGAGGTTGGAGCAGTCCACCGCGGCCTTGCCGTTGGCGTTCACGCTGACGCCCGTCTTCAGCTCGATCCTGGTCGGGATGTCGGCCGCCGCGGCGTGAAAGAGCACCGTGGTGCCGAGGCCCGCGAGCAGGATCAGAACCAGCAGAATGCAAAGTGCACGTTTCAGAGTATCTCGTTTCATGACGCGGCGTCCTCCCTGGCTGCAATATAGTTAAAATCCTTGGCGTACGGGAATATTTCGTCCAGCGTGCCCCGCACCACGATGCGGTGGTCGGAGACGCCGATGGGATGACAGGAGGTGAGGGTGACGCAGCTGTAGCCGGTGGTGTAAATGGGGCTCCAGTCGTTCGCCTCCACGATGGTGCAGCTTGCCCAGAGGTAGCGGTAGATCCGGGCGCTGTCGATCAGGTAGAGGTAGTCCCCCTCCTTCAGGGTGTCGATGTAGTAAAACGGCGCGTGGTCGGTGATCCTGCCGTTGGAAATGCCGTTTCGGTGGCCGGCAAGGGAGACGTTGCGGTTTCCCTCGCCCGGAAGCTGGGCATACTCATACAGGCCGACCCCCTTGTTCAGGTCCTCGGGATCGGTCCCGTCGTGCACCGTGCGCACGACGCCGAGGGCCGGGATGCTGAGGGTGAGCGCCCCGTCCCGGTAGGTCCTGCGCTCGGGAGTGACGACGAGCTCGCCCACAGGCAGGCCGTCCGTCACCTCCGGCGAGGGAGAGGGTGAAGGGGAGGGGGTGGGCGAGGCCGGCGGCGAGGGAGACGGCGTCCCGCTGACCTCCGGTGAGGGAGAGGGGGACGGCAAAGGCTCCGCCGGGGAAAGGGCCCGCCACCCCGCGAACGCGGCCGCCCCGACACCCAGCAGGATCAGGGACAGCGCGAGAATGGTTCTGATGCGGTTCGACATGTCAGTCCAGCTCCAGCTCTCTGGTCTTGCAGGAGAGCTTCAGAAAATTCCGGCGGTGCTGCCGGTAGAAGGCGCTCGTGATGCGGTCCATGATCATGGTGCTGTCCTCGTAGTTGGCCGAGGGGAGGAGGACCACATACTGCGCGCCGCTGAAGCGCGACACCACGTCGCCGCGGCGCAGGCCGGCCGCCAGTTCCCTGCGCAGGAGGTCCATGGTGGTGTTGAGGACCTTGAGCGGGGGAACGCCGCCGTCGGGCAGGGAGACGGTGACGAGGGCCACGTGGACCGAGGTCCCGCTGCGCTTGGCCCGTCTGGCCTCGAGGCGGTAGATCTCGCGGAACAGGCCGTATTCGCAGACGAACGCGCCGGGGCGGTCCGCCGTTTCGCGCAGTTCCTTCTGAATGACCCCAAGGTCGGTCTCCAGGCTCTGCTCCATGTCCATGATGCCGGTGTAGAGGGCGCGCAGCTCCTTGGAGGGGTGGACGCCGAGGTCGCGGTAGAGCAGCTCGGTGGCCTGCTCGTAATGGCTGAGGGCGGCGGCGTTCTTGCCCTGGCGGAGCAGCGCCCGGATGATGAGCACGTGGATGCCCTCGTCAAGCGGGTCGATCGCGCCGGCCCGGATGCAGACGTCGGCCATCTCCTCGAATTCCCCCGCCCGCTCCAGCAGCGCGGCCATATCCTTCACCGCGCTCAGGTACATCGTGTGGTAATGGGCGCTGATGGGCACCACCCAGAGCTGGTTGTCCAGCTTGGGCAGGAAGTCGCCCCTGTACAGCGCGAGGGCCTCGCGGTAGAGCGCGGTCCTCTCCTCGGGGGAAAGCGCGGCGTCCCCGGCGCGGCGGCAGAGTTCCTCGAACCGGTTGGCGTCCACCCGGCACTCGATGGCGCCGTTCCAGGAATAGGAGCCGCGGTGCGAGAGGATGGGCTGCAGCTCCGTGCCGAAAATGGGCTCGAGCATGGCGCGGATCCGGTAAAGCAGGGTCTTGAGCGCGTTCGCCGGGTTGGAGCTGTCGTCCTCGGGCCAGAAGACGTCAATGAATTCCGACTGGGAAACATTGCGGTCCCGGTGCACGACCAGGTAGGACAGTACGTTCCACAGCTTCTGAGAGCGGTTGGCCTCGTCGGTCAGGACGGCGCCGCCCATCTCCATCCTGAAGCCGCCCAGCAGCCCGACAGAGACCGAGGCGACCGGCAGGACAACGGATTCTTTTTTCAAACGGCCAACACCTTCCCCTTCCCGCACCGGCGGATAAGATATCACACATTGCAATTATAGCGTATCTTCCGAAAATTTGGAAGCATTTTTCAAAAATTAATTTGTTTTTTGCGCGAAAGCCGTCGATCCGAAGCGGGCACAGGAGGGATATTTTTCACAAAAGTGATTTTAAAATTGTGACCGAATTGTAACCAAGCCCCCCTACAATAAAAATAGAAATCGGTAAAATACGGTCCTCTCGCCCAAAACGGGGACGGGACAGGGAGCGTGGTAAAATGGCAAACATGCAGAACGGCAGAGAAACCTTCGTCATCCAGATCCTCAACAAACAGAACGCGACATGGCAGGGAAAGATCACCTGGACGGAAGGAAGAATGACCCAGAACTTCCGCAGCGCGCTGGAGCTCATCAAGCTTATCGAAAGCGCCCTCGAGGAAGAATCCCCGGAAGGCGGAGCCGACGAACGGCCCGCGTAACTCAAATCGTACGGTACAAAAACGCTGCGGGCTGACGCCCGCGGTCCGAAAGGAGGAAGACCCATGTTCAGGACAAACGCAAAGAAGCCTCTGGCCTTTCTGCTGACCTTCGTGATGCTTCTGAGCCTGCTGCCGGTCGGCGTGACGGCGGCCGACGACCCGATCTATGCGATCACAAACTCAGGCGGCACAACCGACGGGACAAACGTCACCGTCGGCAAGACCATTGCAGAGGCCGTGGGCGCCCCGAGCGACGGCGTCTACTACGACGTCACCCTGACCGCATCCGACACCTACGGATCCACCGAAGTTTTTGACGACGGCGACTATCTGCTCTACAAGGGCAACAGCGAGAGCAGCCCCGGCATCAGCCTGTACACCAGCGAAGCGGATGCCCAGGCCGCGATCCCGGGCGACGACCTGGTCTATTCGATCACCGTGAACTTCCGCTTTGTGGGCGGATCGGACTATTCCCTGACCCTGTGGGTCGCTTCCGCCGATGACAACTATATCACCGGCCAGTGCTTTATCCTCTTCAGCTATCAGTCCAACGGCGTGCTCACCAGCGACAAGGACAAGGTCTATATCAGCCAGAGCGACACGCACGGCGTCTTCGACTTCGACGTCCCCGCGGACTCCTTCTACAGCCACTCCTACTTCGGCGCGATGGCCCTCTCGGTCGCCGACACCGTCCCCGCCGGCTTTACGTTCGTCAGCTTCCTCTCCAACGGCGATCAGGCGACGCAGTCCGGCGGCAGCATCCTCTGGACCATTCCGACCCACACCGCGGGCGGCAGCTTCAGCCTGGTCTACCGCATCAAGATGACCACCACCGACGCGGGCACCCATTCTCTCGGCAGTGCCACCCTCTCCTACAACGATTACGGCACGGGCGCCCCGCTTCTCGCCACCCTGGACTCCCCCGCGCCCTCGGTGGGGATCACCTATCCCGCGCCCCTCACCTACACCGTGACGGCCACCATTGACCACGGCACGGTAAACGGCTACGGCGTCTTCAACAGCGGCGCGAGCACGACGGTCACCTATGATGCGGCCCCGGGCTACTATATCACCAGCGTGACCGTCGACGACGGCCTGCCCGCCACCAACACCGACGAGAGCGTGGTCAGCGGCTCCTACGCCTTCAGCAACATCACCGCCAACCACAGCGTGGTGGTCACCACCGCCCTGAAGCACTACACCGTGAGCTACCAGTTCAGCACCTCCGCGCCCTCCGGCGCGGTCCTCCCCGCCGCCGCCTCCTATGAGAGCGGCGCCCTGGTCACCATCGCGGCCGGTTACGACAACGTGACCGACGGCGGCGGCACCTGGCACTTCAACGGCTGGGACAGGACGCAGTCCTTCAACCTCTATGAAAACACCACCATCACCGGCACCTGGACCTACACCCCCAAGCCGGACTTCTACGCGGTGACCTATCAGTTCAGCGGCTCCGCCCCCTCCGGCGCGGCCCTCCCCGCCGCCGCCTCCTATGAGAGCGGCACCCTGGTCACCATCGCGGCCGGCTACGCGAACATCACCACCAGCAGCGGCGTCTGGTCCTTCCAGGGGTGGGATAAGACCGAGCCCTTCCACATCTCCGCCGACACCGTCATCACCGGCACCTGGTCCTACAGCCCGTACAGGCACACCACCTACTACAGCGTGAAGTACCAGTTCACCGGCGACCATCCCGACGGCGCGGCCCTGCCCGCGTCCGCCTCCTACGAGAGCGGCACCCTGGTCCACATCGCGGGCGGCTACGACGCGGTCACCGGCGACGGCGGGACCTGGACCTTCGACGGCTGGGATAAGACCGAAGACTTCACCATCCGCGCCGACACCCTCATCACCGGCACCTGGACCTTTACCCCCGACGCAGAGATCCCCGAGGAAGAGCCTCCTCTGGGTCTCCCTCCCGTGGAGGAGGAGCCCCCGGTCGAGGCGCCCCCCGTTGAGGAACCCCCTGTGGTGATTGAGGAAGAGGAGCCCCCGCTGGGCAACCTGCCGCAGACCGGCACCACGGCCGACGCCGTGAAGCCCGCATGGGAGACCCTCGGCCTGCTGGTCCTCAGCTTCTCCACCGCCGCCGCGGGGCTGACCATCCTCTTCCGCCGGAAGGATGAAGCCGAACACTGAGTTTCCGGGCAACCCGAACGAGCAGCTGCCCCCCGCAAAAACGGGGGGCAGCTTTTTTCCGCTATTGACAGAACCGGGGTTTTCCGATAAAAATGAGTAAGAGCGGCAGCGGGCCTTGACCCTCCGCCGTACAAACCGACAAAAGGAGAATCTATGAAGATCATTACCGACAGCACCTGCGACTGGAGCCTGGAGGACTGCGCGCGCCGCGGCGTGGAGATGCTCTCCCTCCGGGTGCGCTTCGGCGACGAGGAGTATCTGGACAAGCGGACCATCACGAACGACGCGTTTTACCGCAGGCTGGTGGCGTGCAGGGAGCTTCCGAAAACCTCCATGGTGAGCGTGGGCGATTTTGAGGAGGCCTTTGGCAGATACCCGGACGAGGAGATCGTGGGCATCTTCCTCTCCTCCGAGCTCAGCGGCACCTGCCAGTCGGCCCTCGCCGCAAAGCAGGAGCTGGGGCGCGAGGATATTTATATCATCGACTCGAGGACCGCGGCCGTCGGGCTGGGCCTGCTGGTGGAGGCGGCCTGCCGGCTGCGCGACGCCGGACGGTCGGCGCGGGAGACCGCCGACGAGGTGGGGCGCCTGTGCGGAAAGCTCCGGCTTTTCGGCGTGGTGGACACCCTCCAGTACCTCGTCATGGGCGGACGCCTGCCCAGGGCCGTCGGCACGGTGGCCGAGATGCTCAGCTACAAGCCCATCATGACCCTCCGGGACGGACGGCTGGTCCGCAAGGAGATCGTGCGGGGGAAAAAGGCGGCCGTCGAGCGGCTCATCCGGCTCGGCCTGGAGGAGCACAAGATCGACGCCGGGCTGCCGGTCGGCTTCGCCGGCATCCATCATCCCGAGGGGATGGACCGGCTGCTGGAGGCCTTCGCGGCCTATCCGGACCGCCTGATCCTGGAGATCGGCAGCGTGATCGGCACGCATGTCGGCCCGGGCTGCCTGATCCTCGCCTTTTTCGCGGCCTGACGCGGGACCGCGGGCGGCGCCGCAAAAAGCCGGGCGGCAGAGGTGAAAAATTCACAATTTTATGCTATGCTGATTTCACACCGCAAGCGGCGCCCGCTGGCGGGCAAAAGAGGAGGACTGTTCTCTTTGGAACAAACATATACCCTTACCCGGCCCGAGCTGTTCACCGTGGTACCGGAGGACGGCAAACCCTGCCGGGGCGCGCATAAGGAATGGTACACCACCGAGTGGCAGCAGAAGGAGGGGTGCGGCCCCGTCACGGCGGCCACCCTGCTGGCCTACCTCGCCTGCACCCATCCGGACCTGCAGGCGCTCTACCCCTCCGGAAGCTGGGAGCACGCCGACTTCACGCGCTTTATGGAGGAGGTCTGGAGCTGCATGACCCCCGGCAAGCGGGGGCTCAACTCGCTGCGGCTCTTCAAGCAGGGCATTTCCGCCTTTGCCGCCCAGCGGCACTGCGTCGTCCATTTCCGCGAGCTGGACATCCCGCGCTTCCGCATCGCGCGGCCCAGCTTTTCCCAGTGCGCGGCCTTTATCCGCACCGGCCTCGCGGCCGACTGCCCCGTCGCCTTTTTGAACTTCTGCCGCACCGCGCCGGACGAGCCGGACATCTGCCACTGGGTGCCCATCATCGCCATGGAGACCCTGAGCAGCGGCGAGGTCATCTGCACCCTCCTCAACCAGGGGGAGGAGGAGCACATCGACCTCCGGCTCTGGTACCAGACCTCCCGCGTGGGGGGCGGACTGGTCTATCTCCTGGGGGACGCCGCGACATGAGCACGCTGCTTCGTCTCCGCCCCTTCTGGCCGCTGCTCTGGATGGCGGCCCTCAGCCTGCTCGCCCTGTTCCTCATGCGGACGGACAAGACCCGGTCCGGAAAGCGCGGCGCCCGCCGGGTCCCCGAGCGGACCTTCTTCCTGCTCGCCCTGCTGGGCGGCTCGCCCGGCGTCCTCTGGGGCATGCTGCTCTTCCGCCACAAGACCCTGCACTGGTATTTCACCTTTTTCATCCCGCTGATCCTGATGGCCCAGGTCTCGCTCGTCACCTGGCTGATGCTGCGGTAAAACGAAAGGCGCCCGCGGAGCATGTGCTCCGCGGGCGCCTTTTTGTTATTCCTTTCGCTGGAGCTTGCGCTTGACCCCCGCCTCGTCCACCACATAGGTGTTGTCCAGATGGTCGGTCAGGCGGCACTTCACCGACTCCACATACTCCCGGCGGAGGCAGACGCGCTCGGCCTCCTCGTCCCCGGTCAGCGCCCGCTCTTTGGCGAGGCGGGCCAGCTCGTTGATCCGGTCGATCTTTGACTGTTCCATTACACATACCTCTCGATCTCTATCATGATGCGGCCCTTTTTGGAGCGGCCGAGCACCGTTTTCAGGGTGCATTTCCCCAGCCCGCGGCAGGAGAAGACATCCCCCTGCGCCACCGGACGGTCGGGCTTGACGCACTCGGCGTGGTTCAGGGCGACGCGGCCCGCCGTGATGAGGTCGGCGGCCTTCCCGCGGGAGAGGGAGAACCCGGCGGCGACCACCGCGTCCAGACGGAGTCCGGCGACGGTGTCGCGGAGGAGCTTCGCCTCCTGCGCGGCGCGGGAGAGGCCGTCCAGCGGCACGGGGGACAGCCGGACCGGCCAGCGCCCGATACTCTCCCACTGGGAGAGGAGGATGGGCAGGACGTCGCGCAGAACCAGGACCTCGCATACCCCGTCCCCCGGGAGGATGTCCCCGATCTTCTCGCGGGTGAGGCCCAGCCCCATGAGCGACCCCAGCACGTCCCGGTGGGTGAAGGCCGCGCCGGCGGGCAGCACGGCCCGGAGGGCGGCCACGGGGCAGTCCTCCCCGCCCGTCAGGTCCTCCGGCTCCTGCCAGTCGGGCAGCAGGGCGCACACCGTGCGCTCGGCGCCCTCGTACCCGCCGAAAAAGAGGTGGCGGGGATGGCCGCAGGCGGCGAGCAGCCCCTCGGCCGCCGCCCGTTCCTCCGGGGCGAGGAAGGCGGTGTGGGCGGGGACGCAGCGGCTCTGCGCCTGCTCCACCTTGTCGAGCAGACGGCCGAGCAGGATGCGCCGGTCGCCGTCGCGGGCGAATTTGTTGAGCAGCTCGGTCTTGGTCACGCCACGCCCCCCTCCTGCGCGCGCCAGAGCCCGGCATAGGCCCCGTTCTTCGCCATCAGCGCGTCGTGGGTGCCCTCTTCGGCGATGCCCGCGCCGTCGATGACGACGATGCGGTCGGCGCTGCGGATGGTGGAGAGGCGGTGGGCGATGATGAGGGTGGTGCGCCCCCTGGCCAGGGCGTCGAAGGCCGACTGGATGCGCGCCTCGGTGACCGAGTCCAGGGCCGAGGTGGCCTCGTCCAGGATGAGGATGGGCGGGTTTTTCAGGAAAATGCGGGCGATGGAGACGCGCTGCTTCTGCCCGCCCGAGAGCAGGACCCCCCGCTCGCCCACGTAGGTCTGAAAGCCGTCGGGCATGGCCATGATGTCGTCGTAGATCTCGGCCTTCCGCGCCGCCTCCTCGATCTCGGCGTCGGTGGCGTCGGGGCGGCCGTAGCGGATATTGTCGGCGACGGTGGCGGCGAAGAGGAAGACGTCCTGCTGGACGATGCCGATATCGGCCCGGAGGGAGCGCTGGGTCACCGTGCGGATGTCGTGCCCGTCCACCAGGATGCGGCCCTCGGTGACGTCGTAGAACCGCGGGATGAGCTGGCAGAGGGTGGACTTGCCGCCGCCCGAGGGGCCGACCACCGCGACGGTCTCGCCCGCGCCGACGCGGAGGGTGACATGGTCCAGCACCGCCTCGCCGTCCGGCTTGTAGCGGAAGGTGACGTCCTCGATGTCGATCTCCCCGCGGACCGGGGGCAGCTCGACGGCGTCCGGGGCGTCGCGCACCTCGGGCTCCACCGCCATGATCTCCAGAAAACGGCCGAAGCCGGCCATGCCCTGCATGAACAGCTCGGTGAAGTTGGAGAGCTTGCGGATGGGCGAGAGGAAGGCGGTGACGTAGAGCGAGAAGGTGATGAGGTCGATATAGTCCATCTTCCCCTGCATGATGAGCAGTCCGCCGAAGGCGATGACGATGACCGACAGGAGGCTCAGGATAAACTCCAGCCCGGAGAAATAGAAGGCCATGGACCTGTAGTAGATGCTCTTGGAGGTGCGGAAGGAGTCGTTGGAGCGGGAGAACTTCTCGATCTCCGCCTCTTCGTTGGTGAAGGCCTTGGCGGTGCGGATGCCCGAGAGGGAGGACTCCACCTCGCCGTTGATGCCGGCCAGCTTGGCCTTGACCGCCCGGGAGGCCGCCATGAGGCGCCTGCGCTGGGTGACGGTGAACACGAGGAAGACCGGCACCACGCAGAAGAGGACGAGGGCCAGCTCCCACCGGATGGTGAACAGGATGACGAAGGAGCCAGCCAGGGTGACCGCCGAGATGAACAGGTCCTCCGGCCCGTGGTGGGCGAGCTCGGTGATCTCAAACAGGTCGCCGGTGACCCGGCTCATGAGCTGGCCGGTGCGGTTCCTGTCGTAAAAGCCGAAGGAGAGCTCCTGCATATGGGCGAAGAGGTCGCGGCGGATGTCGGACTCGATGCGCACCCCCAGGATATGCCCCCAGTAGGTGACGGTGTAGTTCATCAGGAGGCGGAGGAGGTAGGCGCCCAGCAGGGCCGCCATAACGGCGAAAAAGGCGGCGAACATCCGGCCGGGAAGGAGGCGGTCCATGGAGAGCTTGGAGACATAGGGAAACGCCAGATCGATGAGCGCGATCATCAGGGCGCAGCTCAGATCCAGCACGAACAGTTTTAGATGCGGCCTGTAGTAGGAGAGAAAGACGCCCAGCGGACTCGGGCTCTTTTTCGGGCTGCGGCTCATGGGAAACAGTCCTTTCTTGCGGACGGCAGGTCCGCGGATGGAATACTTCAGTATATCCCCCGGGGGCGAGGATTGTCAACGCGCGGAGAAAAAGCAGGGCCGGGACGGGGCGCTCGCGCGCCCTGCCCCGGCCTTTTCCCGATCCGTTCGGGTTACATTTTGATGAGACGGACGCGGAGGATGCCGTCGATGGCGCGGATCTTGTCGGCAACGCCCTCGTCGATGTCAGTGTTGACGTCCACCACGGTGTAGGCATACTCGCCCTTGGACTTGTTGGTCATGTTCTCGACGTTCACCCCGTCCTGGGACAGGAAGGAGGTGACCGAAGCCAGCATGTTGGGGATGTTGCGGTGGATGATGCACAGGCGGGCGACGCCGCTGCAGTCCTGGTTCAGGTTGGGGAAGTTCACCGAGTTGCTGATGTTGCCGTTGAGCAGGTAGTCCTGCAGCTCCTGGGCCGCCATGACGGCGCAGTTCTCCTCGCTCTCGGGGCTGGACGCGCCGAGGTGGGGGATGGCCACCACGTTCTTCATCAGGGTGATCTTACTGTTGGGGAAGTCGGTGACGTAGCACGCCACCTTGCCCACGTCCAGGGCCGCGATCATGTCGTCGTCGTTGACCAGCTCGCCGCGGGCCAGGTTGATGACGCGCACGCCGCTCTTCATCTGCTCGAACGCCGCGGCGTCCAGCATGCCGCGGGTGGCGGCGGCCAGCGGGAGGTGCAGGGTGATATAGTCGCAGTTCTTGTAGATGGCGGAGAGGTCCAGCACGCGGCGCACGGCGCGGGAGAGCGAGAGGGCCGAGTCCACGGACAGGAAGGGGTCGTAGCCGTACACGGTCATGCCCAGCTTGGTAGCGATGTTGGCCACCTGCACGCCGATGGCGCCCAGGCCGACCACGCCCAGGCTCTTGCCCAGCAGCTCGGGGCCGGTGAAGGCGGACTTGCCCTTCTCCACCACCGCGGCCACGTCGGCGCCCGCCTCGGCCTGCTGGCGGACCCACTCGGCGCCGCCGACCACGTCGCGGGACGCCACGAGGAGGGCGCAGACCGCCAGCTCCTTCACCGCGTTGGCGTTGGCGCCGGGGGTGTTGAACACCACGATGCCGGCCTCGGAGCACTTGGCGATGGGGATGTTGTTGGTGCCGGCGCCGGCCCGGGCGATGGCCAGGAGGGAGCCGGGCATGTCATACTCGTGCATCGCGGCGGAGCGGACCAGGATGCCGCTCTCCTCGGCGACGTCGTTTCCGACGGCAAACTTCTCGCTGTCCAGCTCTCCCAGTCCGATGGGAGAAATTTTGTTGAGGGTTTTGATGTTATACACAGTCCGGTTCCTCCCGCTTAATTGTTTTTCTCAAAGGCGCGCATAAAGTCGCACAGACGCTCCACGCCCTCGGTGGGCATGGCGTTGTAGATGGACGCGCGCATGCCGCCCACGTTGCGGTGGCCCTTCAGGTTGGTGAAGCCGGCGGCCGTGGCCTCCTTGACGAACTTGTCGTCCAGCTCGGCCGAAGCGGTGCGGAAGACCACGTTCATGTCGGAGCGGGAGCCGGGCTTGGCCGGAGCGGTGAAGAGCTTGGAGTTGTCCAGCAGGTCATACAGCATGCCCGCCTTCCTGCCCTTGATGGCCTCCATGCCGGGGATGCCGCCCAGGTTGTCCAGCCAGTCCAGCACCAGGCCGAGGATATAGATGCACCAGCAGGGCGGGGTGTTGTACATGGAGTCCTTGTCGATCATGGTCTTGTAGTTCATCATGAGCGGGGTGAAGGGCAGCTCGTGGCCGGCCAGCTCCTCCTTGATGATGACCACGGTCAGGCCCGCGGGGGCCATGTTCTTCTGCGCGCCCGCGAAGATGATGCCGTACTTGGAGACGTCGACGGGGCGGGAGAGGATGTCGGAGGACATGTCGCACACCAGGGGCACGTCGCCGGTCTCGGGCACGTACTGCCACTCGGTGCCGTAGATGGTGTTGTTGGCGCAGTAATAGAAATAGCTCGCCTCGGGGTCCAGCTTCAGGTCGCCCTGGGCGGGGATATAGGTGTGGTTCTGATCCTCGGAGTTGGCCGCCACGTTGATGGTGCCGTACTTCTTGGCCTCTTTGTAGGCGAGGTTGGAGAAGTTGCCGGTGACGGCGTAGTCGGCCTTGCCGGTCTTGCCGATGAGGTTCAGGGGCGCCATGGAGAACTGGGAGGAGGCGCCGCCCTGCAGGAAGAGCACCTTGTAGCCGTCGGGCACATTCATGATGCGGCGGAACTTGGCCTGGGTGTCCTGGAAGATCTTGTCAAAGACTTTAGATCGGTGACTCATCTCCATAACGGACATGCCGGAACCGCCATAATTCGTGATTTCCTCTCCGGCACGGGTGAGTACTTCCAGCGGGAGCATGGAAGGACCTGCAGAGAAGTTGTAAACGCGCTGCTGAGCCATGAGTATTCCCCTTTCTTCGGTCTCTATTTTACTTTAACGTATTGAAACGTACATTCAATTATATGGGGCGGAAAGGAAGGTGTCAATGAGGGACCGGGCAAAAAGCCCACAAAAGCGCGCGCGCTTATTTGTGAAATTTTGTACAACCTTTCCCCGGAGACGTGAAACAAGGTTTCTTTTCCCGCTCTGTTATGATAAAATGATGGGAACAGCGGTCGGATCACAGGCACGGGACGGAATTTGCGTCCGCTGAAAGGGGAACAGGGTATGGGTATGCATCTGCGTCAGATCAAAGAGATATTGAGCGCCGAGGTCCACTGCGGGTCGGAGCTGCTCGACGAGGAGGTGCGCTCGGTCTGCGCCAGCGACTTCATGAGCGACGTGCTGGCCTTCGTCAAGGAGCAGGAGATGCTCCTCACCGGCATGGTCAATCCTCAGGTGGTGCGCACCGCCGAAATGATGGATATTAAGTGTATCGTGTTCGTCCGCGGCAAGGTCCCGGACGACACCATCATCCAGATGGCCCGCGAACGCGGGATTGTGCTCATGACGACCCAGCAGCGGATGTTCATCGCGAGCGGCCTGCTCTACCGGGCCGGCATGATCGGATGAGCCGCATGGAAGATATTGTGCTGACCTATCAGGTGGACGGCGGCGATCTCACCCGCGCCGGCGAGGCCTCCAGCCGGATGAAGCTGGTGCTGAAAAAGCTGGGGCTGCCGCCTGAAATCATCCGCCGCGCCTCCGTCTGCATGTATGAGGGCGAGATCAACATGGTCATCCACGCCAACGGGGGCGACGCCGAGGTCACGGTGGGGATGGACGCCATCACCGTCAAGCTGACCGACACGGGCCCGGGCATCCCCGACGTGGCCCGTGCCATGGAGGAGGGCTATTCCACCGCCGGCGACATGGCCCGCGGGCTCGGCTTCGGCGCGGGCATGGGCCTGCCCAACATGAAGCGCTATGCCGACGAGATGTCGATCGACTCGACCGTGGGGACCGGCACCACGGTCACCATGAAGATCAACATCGGGCCCCAAAATTTCTGACCGGAAGAGGTGAAAGGAATGAGGCATTCCGTAGTTTTGGAATACGCACGCTGCATGGGCTGCACGACCTGCATCAAGAACTGCCCCACCGAGGCCATACGGGTGCGCAGCGGCAAGGCTACGATTCTGAACGAACGGTGCATCGACTGCGGGAAATGCATTCAGGTTTGCCCCCACAATGCGATCCACTCCCTCAGCGATCCGCTGGACCGCCTGAAGGATTACGCCTACAACATCGCGCTCCCCGAACCGGCCCTGTACGGCCAGTTCCAGAACCTGTACGACGTGAACATCATCCTCGGCGGGCTGCTGAAGATCGGGTTCGACCGGGTGTACGAGGTGGCCAGGGCGGCCGAGCTGCTCTCCCTGCACGCCCGCCTGCACGCGGACGAGACCGGCGGGCTGCCGGCGCCGCGGATCTCCTCCGCCTGCCCCCCCGTGCTGCGCCTGATCCGGGTCCGCTTCCCCAA